>NZ_JBRIIQ010000048.1:0-31690 GCF_052976905.1 Glaciimonas sp. GG7
CACCTGAAATATCGACTGCGCCAACCCATGACGCCCACCCGACGCCATACGCGCTACGCGGGACGACTCAGGATGAAAAATCGAGGAACCGGTCCCGACCAGCGCCGCCGCCAGCAGCACCACACCAAAACTGGCCGCCGCCGACAGGGCCAACAAACCAACGAGCGTAAAACACATGCCAACAGCCAGCGAATACGGCTTGGGATGCTTGTCGGTGTATAGGCCGACGACTGGCTGCAAAATCGAGGCTGTAATTTGATAAGTCAGGGTAATGAGCCCGATCTGCGCAAAACTCAGATGAAAATTATTCTTCAGCAAAGGATAAATCGACAGGATCAGAGACTGGATCATATCGTTCAAGAAGTGGGCAAAACTGATCGCGCCCAACACCCGAAAGCCGGTTTTTTGCGTAGTTTGCTGATCCTGCGAAGACGGTATTTGGTTGATAGCTGTTTGCATGGCGTAATGAAATGAAGAGTATCAGGACTATGTGAGCGCGCTTTTAGGGCTACCTTACGATTGTTGGTGATTGCAGCCAATCGACTATCAGAAGTGTAAGCAAAAAAGAGAAGACTGTTTTAAGATGAAATGTCATTTTTTATCGATTTTCTGCCAATCACATCGTCTTTCATCAGCATGCCCATACCAATACTTCACCATACGCAAACAGATTTGCTCGATGCCATCCCAGACCAGCATCATCCGGTCTGCATGCGTGCACGGAACCTTGACGCTGCGGCAGTCCTGAAGGCGCATACGCATGCATGGGGACAAGTTACCTATGCCCCTGAAGGCACACTGCGGGTATCAGTTGGTAACAGTACATGGATCGTCCCGCCATTGCGCGCCATCTGGATTCCGCCGCAAGTCGAGCATGAAATCAAGACGATGGAAAAAGCACATTTACGTGCGCTCTATATCCACACCAGTGCCGCGCCATTTGAAGGCGACCAATGCATCGTCCTGGAGGTTTCGACGCTTTTGCGTGAATTGATTGCCGCGCTGTCTACAGCGGAGGATGGAACCGTGCGCGAATCGCTCCTGAGTCAGCTCATTTTGAACGAGTTGGCCGATGCAGAAACACAAGCCATCCGTGTTGCTTTACCGACCGAAAAGCGTCTCCTTATCCTTTGCAAGGCCCTGCTTGACGATCCCGGTTCCGCAATGACGCTAAGCCATTGGGCACAACGCGTCGGTGCATCAGAAAGAACTCTGGCGCGATTATTTGAGCAGGATTTGGGAATGACATTCGGCCAATGGCGTCAACAAATCAGACTTGCCCATGCCGCGCCGATGATTACGCGCGGTATGCCACTGGCGATGGTCGCAGCTGAATTAGGTTATGCCAGCCAATCGGCATTTTCAGCCATGTTTAAAAAAACCTTTGGTGAGTCACCATCAGCTTTCTTTGCGCCGAAAAAAAACCGCTTATAAGTAAGTTAATACCTTAAGCGGCAATGTTAGTAGCAAATTCAGCAGAGAAATTGGCTGATACTCGATACTGGCTCAGGCAGGATTACTGCGGCACAGTATCTTTAAACGAAGGACGCTCAGATATTTTTTCAAACAACTTAGTCAACGTTGGATAAGATTCACGCCATTCGATTTCAGGAAATCTGAAACTAATCCAGCCCAATGCACAACCCACGGCAACATCAGCCAACGTGTAATGCGTACCAGAACAAAATGGTTTCTCAGCTAATCCGGTTGCCATTGCCTTCAAGCCGGCATCGACCTTGCTACGCTGACGTGTGACCCAGGCTTCGCTTTGATGCTCGGGGGCGCGTTGCAGGCGTTCTAGTCGCATCAACACACCGGCATCCACCACACCATCGGCCAAGGCTTCCCAACATTTGACTTCCGCCCGCTCACGCGTATTGGCAGGAATCAATTTACCCACCGGCGTGAGGGTGTCGAGATATTCAACGATCACGTGCGAATCGAACATCGCACCGCCGTCTTCCATCACCAGACACGGTACTTTTCCCAGCGGATTGGCTACCTGAATCGTCGTATTTTCAACCCAGACATCCTCCAGAATAAATGTATAGTCGAGCTTTTTTTCCGCCATCACAACACGGACTTTACGCACGTAGGGACTGCCCAGAGAACCGATTAGCTTCATATGCACTTATAGGAAAAATTGGCTTAAATTATAACATTGTGACTTGCCATTTCCGGTAACTCCCGGTGCCGGTATACGTGCAAAACAACAAATCGACAGGGGCGCAAATGGTAAAATCCTGCACTGGTTGCGCACACGGCAATGCTGAAGTTGATGCCAGCCCGAGTTGCCGCCCGCCATGCGCCGTAAAACACACTACAACAGTTGCGCCAAAGAAATAATGCGCTTTGATTCACTCTCTCAGATCACCACCATCATGTCCTCTACCCCACTTTCTGCTCTTTCTGCACTATCCCCTCTGGATGGTCGTTACGCGACCAAAACCGATAAACTGCGCCCGATTTTGTCGGAAGCCGGATTCATGCATCACCGCGTCAAAGTTGAAATTTCCTGGCTGCAAGCGCTCTCCAACGCGGGCTTTAGCGAAATCAAGCCATTCTCAGCCGCCGCCAGCGCGCAACTGGACAGCATCGCCGCCAACTTCACTGAATCAGACGCCGCCCGCATCAAAGAAATCGAAGCGGTCACCAATCACGATGTAAAAGCGGTTGAGTACTGGCTCAAAGAACAAGTCAAAGACGTCCCAGAACTGGTTGCCGCCTCCGAATTCATTCACTTCGCCTGCACCTCGGAAGACATCAACAACACTTCCCACGGCATGATGCTCAAAGCCGCACGCGATACGGTCTTGCTGCCATCGCTGCAACAATTGATCGCCAAACTGACGGCGCTAGCGCACGAAAACGCCGAACTGCCGATGCTCTCACGCACGCACGGCCAGCCCGCCAGCCCGACTACCCTTGGTAAAGAAATGGCCAACGTCGTCGCCCGCCTGCAGCGCGCCGCCAAACGCATCGGCGAAGTTGAAATCCTCGGCAAAATGAATGGCGCAGTCGGCAATTACAACGCGCATTTATCCGCCTATCCGACCTTTGATTGGGAAACCTTCTCCAAGAACGTCATCGAACAACGCCTAGGTCTGGTCTATAACCCGTACACCATCCAAATCGAGCCGCACGATTACATGGCTGAATTGTTCGACGCCGTTGCCCGCACCAACACCATCCTGCTCGACCTGAACCGCGACATCTGGGGCTACATTGCGCTGGGCTATTTCAAGCAGCGCCTCAAGGCCGGAGAAATCGGTTCATCCACCATGCCGCACAAAGTCAATCCCATCGACTTTGAAAACTCCGAAGGCAATCTGGGCATGGCCAACGCCGTACTCAAACACATGTCAGAGAAACTTCCGGTCTCACGCTGGCAGCGTGACCTGACCGACTCCACCGTACTGCGCAATATCGGCGTCGGTCTTGGCTACTCCTTGCTGGCCTACGACAGTTGCTTGCGCGGCTTGAACAAGCTAGAAGTCAATCCATCGCGTTTGGCCGAAGACCTCGATGCAACCTGGGAAGTATTGGCCGAGCCGGTCCAGACCGTGATGCGCCGCTACGGCATCGAAAACCCGTACGAGCAATTGAAAGAACTGACACGCGGCAAAGGCATTTCCAAAGAGGCATTGCGCACCTTCATCCTGACCCTGGCGATTCCGCAAGAAGCCAAGGACCTTTTGTTGGCGATGACGCCAGCCAATTACATCGGCTATGCGGCTGAGTTGGCTAAAAAAATCTAAAACATATTTCCAGCAATATTGAAAATGGCTACCCACACGGTAGCCATTTTTTATTCCCCCTTAATATTCGATCTAAGTCGCCGGTATCAGAGGCATTTCAGCAGTACCCACCCAGCCTTCCATTGCACCCAAATTCCACTTCCCGCCGCCCAGCAACACCAATTCCTGCGCATGAAACATCGCCAGACTGCTGCGATGTCCGACGCTCACCAGAATGAGTTGCGGCAACGATTCCCGCACCAATTGGTACATCGCATGCTCCAGCCCTTCATCCATAGCCGAACTAGCTTCATCAAGGAAAACCACTTGCGGGCGACTCAGTAATACTCGACCAATCGCCAGACGTTGCTGCTCGCCCAGTGACAAAATATGGCCCCAGTCGGCCTCGTCATCGAGTCGTGCGATCAAATGACCTAACTGGCATTTCCGCAGCACTTCAGCGGCGGCGTCATCATCGCTCTGAACCACGCTGGGATAATGCAAAGCCGTGCGCAGTGTGCCTAGCGGCAGATACGGCTTTTGCGGCAAGAACAACGCGTGCTGAGAATCCGGTCGCACAACGCTGCCATCGACATACGGCCACAAACCGGAAATGGCGCGAAGCAGCGTCGTTTTTCCGACGCCTGAACGACCGCGTATCAATAACGATGCCGCCGGTGCCAAATGCAGATTCAGATTTTCTACCAGCGTCACTTCCGTCGGCGTTTTCACCGTCAGGGCATTCACAACAAAGGCATTTTGTTGATAATCAATCTGCGCTCCGGGTAATTGCCCGGCAGCATCAATCGCATCCAGATAACCGGTCAGTCGGTTCATGATGGCGCGATAACTCGCAAAATCATCATAGGCATTCCGAAAAAACGAGAGCGCATCCTGCACCTGACCAAATGCCTGCGCAGTTTGCATCATGTCGCCGAGCGTAATCTGCTTACTGAAAAACCGTGGCGCTTGAATGATCAGGGGAAACACTATGGCTACCTGACTCACTACCAGATTGAGACCTTGAAATTTCAGCGAACGCGAGACGATTGCCCACATATTCCCAATCAGGCTGCTAAATCGTGCCCCCAGCGCACCGCGCTCAACATTTTCACCACGAAAAAAAGCAATACTTTCAGCGTATTCACGAATCCGTACCAACGCATACCGAAAATCGGCATTGAATTTTTCACTCAAGAACGCTAATCGCATCAACGGTCGGCCAACTTTTATGGCGAACACCGTGGCAACCAGCACATAGATGTACACCAAAAAAACCATGCCACGCGGGATCTCGATACCAAATATCGCCAGCGTGCCGGACAAACCCCATAAAATAATACTGAAAGTAAATAATGAGACCACTGAATCGAGCACACCCATCGACAACGCCAGCGAACTAGACACAAAGCCCTCGACATCCTGCTGAATCCGTTGATCCGGATTATCAATTTTTTGTGCAACAAACTGGGTGCGGTGATAGGCCTGATTCGCCAGCCAGCGTTCGACCAGATTATTGGTCAGCCATACGCGCCAGTGAATCAAGAAAGCCTGACGGACATAAAAATTAATCAGTGCCCGGATCACGTGCACTGTAGCGAGCACCGAAAAAATAATCACCATCGTCCAGAAGGCTTTGGCATCCAGCTTTTGGAGGGCGCTATACAGGCCGTTGCTCCAGAATGAAAACAAAACGTTCATCCGCACGGAAAACAGCGTGAGAAAAACAATACCGGTAAGCCAGAGCATGGGCAATATACTCTTCCCCGGCCTGAAAAATTCCCAGGTCAGACGGCTGAATTGCTTCCCCCATAGACTAAAACGGGCCAGCAGCATCCCAATGAGGCCCAGACTAATTACGCTGATAATGAAAGCCTTAATCAACCAGATCAGGCTATCGCGCACTTCGTTATTCCAATCCATCTCTGCTCCAGTCCACGATTTTGCGTAAGTCCTATTACTGTCCGACTGACAACCAGAGGTTGTTATCAAAAACAGATTATTCCGACAAATTATGCCTTAAACAAGATTATTCTGTAGTTCCATGTCATGGCCGAATCCTGCATCAGCAACGGCCTGCGGTAAACAATCCGCTCCCCATGTCGGAAGCCCTTCGGACCATTTCTTAATATAGAATCAGGGCAGAAAAAATGCTATCAACAAAATTTGAGCAAAAAAAAACCAATCCGAAGATTGGCTTTTTTTTACAAGGCGGTCCGCTCTTACACTACAGCGCCTTCCGTTTCATCTTTCTCTTTGATCGGCTTAATCAAATCTTCACGCTTCACACCCAGCCACATCGCAATTGCCGCAGCGACAAAGACCGAAGAATATATACCAAACAGAATACCGATAGTCAGTGCAGTGGCAAAATAATGCAGTGTCGGGCCGCCAAAAATCAACATCGACAACACCATGATTTCAGTACTTCCGTGGGTAATGATGGTGCGCGAAATCGTACTTGTGATCGCATGATTCAAGACATCGGGCGTGGCCAACTTACCAAACTTACGATCCCGGAAAGTCTCGCGAACACGGTCAAATACCACCACCGACTCATTGACCGAATATCCCAGTACCGCCAGAATCGCCGCCAATACGGTGAGTGAAAACTCCCACTGGAAGAAGGCGAAAAATCCCAAAATAATCACCACATCATGCAAGTTCGCAATAATCGCGGCCACCGCATATTTCCACTCGAAGCGAATCGCCAGATACAGCATGATGCCGACGACCACAAACAGCAGCGCCATCAAGCCGTCATGCGCCAGTTCATCACCCACTTGCGGCCCGACGAACTCGTTGCGCTTCAATTGCACATCCGGATCTTTAGCCTTCAACGCTGCCAGCACCGTTTCGCTCTGTTGCGATGATGACACGCCTTTTTTAACCGGCAAACGAATCAAGACATCTTGCGCAGTCCCAAAACTTTGAATCTGATTGTCGGTAAAGCCAATATCTTCGACCGTCTTACGGATGCCTTCGATATTCGCTGGCTGGCTATATGTCACCTCCATCACCGTACCGCCGGTGAATTCGATCGACAAATGCAAACCCTTATGAAAAAGGAAAAATACAGCGAAGATAAACGTTAGTGCTGATATCGCATTCAAAACCAATGCGTGGCGCATAAACGGAATATCTTTTTTAATTCGGAAAAACTCCATCACATTCCTTTCGGTCGACCATGCCAGTGTTGCGTTTAATTACAGATAACACTGGCAATACGGTCATATTCAATATTCATTTCCGGCGTTTTTTCTGGCGCCAGACGATGCCTTAACACTATTTGGTAATGAATTACTCGCCCGGTCGCCAGACTTTACCGATCGACAATGTCGTCAGTTTCTTGCGACGGCCGTACCACAAATTAGCCAGACCACGCGAGAAGAACACTGCAGAGAACATTGAAGTCAGAATCCCCAGACAATGCACCACAGCAAAACCACGAATCGCACCGGAACCAAAAATCAGCAACGCCACGCCAGCAATCAATGCTGTGACGTTGGAGTCGAGAATAGTATGCCAGGCATGCTCAAACCCCAGCGCGATTGCCGCCTGAGGAGAGTTGCCCTTACGCAGCTCTTCACGTATACGTTCGTTCACCAGCACGTTGGCATCAATCGCCATACCCAGCGTCAAGGCGATCGCGGCGATACCGGGCAACGTCAACGTCGCCTGTAACGTCGACAATATGGCGACCAGCAATAACAAGTTGACCGACAATGCAATCACACTGAAAGCACCAAACAACAGGTAATAAATAATCATGAAAGCCGATACAACCATAAAACCGTACATGGTTGAATCAAACCCTTTTTTGATGTTATCGGCACCAAGTTGCGGTCCGATGGTGCGCTCTTCGATGATTTCCATCGGTGCGGCCAACGATCCGGCGCGCATCAACAATGACAAATCGGCAGCCGCTTGCGGCGTACCCATACCGGTAATCTGGAAGCTTGAGCCCAACTCGCTTTGAATGGTCGCAACAGTCAAGACTTCGCCCTTGCCTTTTTCAAACAAGACAACCGCCATTGCTTTGCCGACCTTGTCGCGTGTCGCTGCGCGCATCTTGCGACCACCATCGCCATTCAAATCGATACTGACGGCTGGCTGGTGATTCTGATCGAAGGACACCGAAGCGTTAGAGATGTAGTCGCCGGTCAGCACCGGATCTTTATACAAAATTACAGGGGCGTTCTTGCCAACTTTGAACAGTTCCGAACCAAACGGCACAGCGGCGGTGGCTTCGGTACCACGCGTGACTGATTCATCAACCATGCGCACTTCCAGCGTCGCGGTACGGCCTATAATGTCTTTGGCACGAGAAACGTCCTGCACGCCGGGCAACTGAACCACGATACGGTCAGCACCCTGACGTTGAATGATAGGCTCGGCAACGCCCAACTCATTGACGCGCTTGGAGAGTGTCAGAATATTTTGCTGCACGCTTTCATCGGTGGTTTTTTTCAATACGTCCGGTTTCAAGGTGGCGATGAGTTTCGGGTCTGCGCCTGGCGGAGCTTCTGCCAGATTCAGTTCCGGCAATTGGCTTGTCAATAAGTCTTTAGCCTTGCTCAAGGTGTCTTGATCACGAAAGCCAATATTGATTGCATCACCATTACGGTCGATACCGCTATAACGAATATCTTTGTCGCGCAAAATGCTACGAACGCTCGATTGCAAACCTTGGATACGCTTGTCGGCGATAGCCTTGACATCGACTTGCATCAGGAAATGGACGCCGCCGCGCAAATCGAGTCCGAGAAACATCGGAAACGCATGAATGCTTTGCAGCCATTGCGGTGTATTCGGGACCAGATTGAAGGCGACGATGTAAGTCGGATCAGTCGGATCGGTATTTAATGTTGTTTCCAGCAGCGCCTTGGCCTTGAACTGGGTGTCGGTGTCTTTAAAGCGCGCCCGCACCGAAGCCTGGGGTCCGGCATTATCAAAAACAATGCCCAGCGGCGTCAAATTGGCTTGTTGCAGGGCTTGCTCCACCCGGTCGCTCAGCGCGCTGTCTACCTTCAGGGTAGATTTTCCGCTGCTGATTTGTACCGCAGGCGATTCGCCAAAAAAGTTCGGCAATGTGTACAGCACGCCGAACAGCAGCGCGATGACGATCACAATATATTTCCAGAGTGGATAGCGATTCATAATGATTCAGCGTTTAGTGTGAGTCCGCAAACTGCTACAAACTCTTCTTCTATAGTGGTGCCCGATGCTGACAGGGACGCTTGGTAGTGCAAAATGTGCTGACCAAAGATAAGAGCACCCCTTAGGGCGCTCTTATCAGTGAGTCATCAGTACGCTAATTACAGCGCCTTGATCGTACCTTTAGGCAGCAGTGTCGTGACCGCACTTTTTTGCAGCGTCACTTCAGTACCGCTGGCAATTTCCAATGTGACATAACCGTCAGCAACTTTAACAACTTTGCCCAGTATGCCGCCGGCTGTCACGATTTCATCGCCCTTGGCCAGCGCATCCATCATGGATTTTTGTTCTTTTTGACGTTTCATCTGTGGACGAATCATCAAGAAATACAAGACAACAAACATCAAAATGATCGGCAAGAAGCTAGTCAGATTGCCACCAAGACCAAAAGGACCGGCAGAAGTTGTTGCAGCAGGCGCAGTCTGCGCATAAGCAGTTGTAATGAACACGAGAATGCTCCAAATAAAAGGGGTTATTAAAAATAGTTGTGCATTTTAGCATTGGGAGAGGCCGGAATAGCACTCTGCTTAGACAGTCCCTCTAATCTTGGGAATATCCCCATGCTAAAGATATTTATTTAGTCAGACCCCGCGTGCCCGATCGGCATGAAACTGGACAACAAACTGGGTAAACCGCTCCTGATCCAAGGCATTCCGGATGTTTTGCATCAAATCGAGGTAGTAATGCAGGTTATGAATCGTATTCAATCGCGCCCCGAGGATTTCGCCGGTGCGGTGCAAATGATGTAGATAAGCGCGGGAGAAATTCCTGCACGCATAGCAACTACACGTCTCATCCAGCGGTTGCGTATCTTCCTTATAGCGCGCATTTTTGATTTTCAGGTCGCCAAAGCGGGTAAACAGCCAACCATTGCGTGCATTGCGCGTCGGCATCACGCAGTCAAACATATCCACGCCATTCTGAACACCGGCCACCAAATCCTCAGGCGTGCCAACCCCCATCAGGTAATGCGGTTTGTCAGCGGGTAACTTCGGGCCGATATATTCCAACACGCGCATCATTTCTTCTTTTGGCTCACCGACCGACAGACCGCCGATAGCAATACCGTTGAAATCGAGCGCATTCAAGCCGGCCAGCGACTCCTCGCGCAAGTGCTCAAACATCCCACCCTGAACGATGCCGAACAAGGCATTCGGATTCTCGCCGCCCTTGAACTCATCTTGCGAGCGCTTAGCCCAACGCAACGACATGCGCATCGACTCTGCCGCCTCAACTTGGGTAGCAGGACGCCCATCGATTTCATACGGCGTGCATTCGTCAAACTGCATCACGATGTCCGAATTGAGGACTTTCTGAATCTGCATCGAGACTTCCGGCGACAAAAACAATTTATCGCCATTAATCGGCGAAGAAAACTTCACACCCTCTTCCGTAATCTTGCGCATAGCCCCCAGAGAAAATACCTGAAAGCCACCCGAATCGGTCAAGATAGGTTTATCCCAGCCCATAAATTTATGCAGACCGCCAAACTTCTTGACCACCTCCATGCCCGGGCGCAGCCACAGGTGAAACGTGTTTCCCAGAATAATATGGGCGTCGATTTCTTTGAGCTCCAGCGGCGACATGGCCTTGACTGAGCCATAGGTCCCCACGGGCATAAAGATCGGGGTTTCTACGATGCCGTGATTGAGTTTGACCCGGCCACGGCGTGCTTTTCCTTCGGTTTTGAGTAGCGTAAATTCAAGCATAAGATTCTTTTAAATGTTTTTTTGATAAGTTAGCAGCATAGCGTCGCCATAGCTGAAGAAGCGATACTGCTGCGCAATCGCATGCGCGTAGGCAGCTCTGATGACGTCATAACCGGCAAACGCCGACACCAGCATCAGCAAAGTCGATTTCGGCAAATGGAAATTGGTAATCAGCCGATCCACCGTTTTAAAGCGATAACCGGGCGTAATAAATAAGGCCGTGTCCGCACTACCAGCCACTAACTCCCCCGATTGCGAAGCCGATTCCAGCGCCCGCAAACTCGTCGTCCCTACTGCCACCACATTGCCGCCGGCAGCTTTGGTCGCGCGCACAGCATCCACGGTCGTGGCGTTGATCGTGTACCACTCGGTGTGCATTTTATGATCAGCGAGGTTTTCTGTGCGCACCGGCTGGAAAGTCCCGGCCCCGACGTGCAAGGTGACGTAGGCAAAATTGATCCCTTTTTGACGCAAGCGCTCAAGCAGTTCCAGATCGAAATGCAAGCCTGCCGTCGGTGCCGCAACCGCGCCCGGCTCCTTTGCGTAGACGGTCTGGTAACGGGTTTCATCGAAGGCGTCTGCCGTATGTTCAATATAGGGCGGCAATGGCAAACGCCCGTGCGCCTCGATCAACTCAAAGACATCTGCCGGAAAAATCAAGGTAAAGAATTCGCCGACGCGTTCACCGACGGTGACGTCAAACGCCTCAGCCAAACGCATTTTCGAGCCTGCTGGCGGTGATTTGGAGGCCCTGACCTGGGCGTGCACGGTGCGGTTATCGATCACGCGCTCAACCAAGACTTCGACCTTGCCGCCACTTCCTTTGACGCCAAAAAAGCGCGCTTTTAATACCCGGGTGTCGTTAAACACCAGCAAATCGCCGGGCGACAATAAGGCCACCACATCGGTGAACTGACGATCGATCAAAGCGGCGTGATCAACACCATGATCGATATGCAACAAGCGCGAAGCGCTGCGCTCGGTCAACGGCAGTTGCGCAATCAGTTCAGGCGGTAGTGTGAAATCGTAATCGGAAAGAGAATGCATGCTTAACTAGTCACTGAATAAAAAATGGTAAAAAAATCATGGGCGACTCCCGCTTAAGGTTTATCTCCCTTACAGATGCTGCAAGTAGCCTTTACAATGGCAAACTACCTATAGGACTGACACAAAATTGTTCCAGCAAGGCATCCTGACGAAGACAGTACTTTAAGTACGGCTAGGAAGGATAACGCCGCTGGGGCGATTTTGTGTCAGTCCTACTTGAACAACCCGCTATTTTACGCCCAGCCGCCCCATTTACGGCCTATATGCCTGACCCGATCCAAAATTCCCCGCCGCCCAAGAAAATCACCAAGCCCGCCAAAGCCCCCGCCGCGAGCCGCGAAAGCAAGTTAGCGCGGCTTGGATTGCGCTCGGATATGGATTTGGTATTGCACCTCCCCATGCGCTACGAAGACGAAACCCAGGTCGTCAGCATCCATCAGGCCAGCATGATGGGCACCACCATCGCGCAGGTCGAGGGCGTCGTCAGCAGTTGCGATATCCAGTATCGGCCACGGCGGCAACTGGTTGTCACGCTGGCTGACGATAGCGGTCAATTGATGATGCGGTTTTTGAATTTTTACGGCAGTCAAACCAAGCAACTTGCGGTTGGCACGCGGGTACGTGCGCGGGGCGAAATCCGGCACGGCTTCTTTGGTGCGGAAGTGGTGCATCCCACCTACAAAATCGTGCTCGAGGGTGCACCCTTACCGAAGGCCTTGACCCCCATATATCCGTCCGGCGAAGGTTTATCGCAAGTTTTTCTGCGCAAATCCATCGTCGAGGCGATGCAAAAAATAGAATGGCGCGACACGCTCTCGCCAGCGCAGCTAACAACTTATCAGCTAACGCCGTTTGAGGACGCCGTGCGCCTGCTACACAATCCGCCTCAGGATATCGATGAGGGTGCGCTGGAAGATCGCTCCCATCCTGCCTGGGTACGGATGAAGTTCGATGAATTGCTGGCGCAACAACTTTCGTTAAAGCGCGCCCAATTCGAAAGGCGGGGACAAAATGCCCGCGCATTGCCGCTGATCGGCCGTTTATCCGATGCTTTTCTCAAAACGTTACCGTTCACCCTTACCGCCGCCCAGCAACGCGTCATGGCCGAAATCCGTACCGATATCAAAGAGACCTTTCCGATGCAGCGCTTGCTGCAAGGCGACGTCGGTAGCGGCAAAACCGTCGTGGCCGCACTCGCCGCAGCACAGGCGATCGACAACGGGTTTCAGGCAGTCTTGATGGCCCCGACGGAAATTCTGGCGGATCAGCATTTCCGCAAAATCGCCGCCTGGATGGAGCCGCTCGGCATCAGCGTCGCCTGGCTGACGGGCAGCCTGAAAAAGAAAGAAAAACTAACCTCATTAACCCGCATTGCCTCGGGCGAGGCGCAATTGATCATCGGCACCCACGCCCTGATTCAAGAAACCGTCCAATTCGCCAGACTAGGGCTGGTGATTGTGGACGAGCAGCATCGCTTCGGCGTCAACCAGCGGCTCACGCTACGCCAAAAATCAGCGACCGAAAGTAGCCACAACGGCTCGCCCTCCGATATCGTCCCGCATCAATTGATGATGAGCGCCACACCGATCCCCCGCACCTTGGCGATGACGTACTATGCCGATCTGGAAATTTCGGTGATCGATGAACTGCCACCGGGGCGCACCCCCATCGTCACCCGCAGCGTGGACCAGAATCGACGCGAAGAAGTCATCGCTCGCGTCCACGCCGCAGCACAGGAAGGCCGCCAGGTGTACTGGGTATGCCCGTTGATTGAAGAGTCGGAAGCGCTGCAACTACAAACCGCAACCGATACCTATGCCATGCTGGTCGAGGCGCTGCCTGACTTGCAGGTCGGACTGGTGCATGGACGGCTCAAACCGGTCGAAAAACAGGCTGTGATGGAAGCGTTCATCGCCGGAGAAATCCACGTACTGGTAGCGACCACCGTCATCGAAGTCGGCGTCGATGTCCCAAATGCATCGCTGATGGTGATCGAACATGCTGAGCGTTTTGGTTTATCGCAACTGCATCAATTGCGTGGCCGGGTTGGACGTGGCCTTGCGGCAAGCGTATGCTTGTTGCTGTATCAGAGTCCATTGGGCCGGATTGCCAAACAACGCCTGATGACCATGCGCGAGACCACGGACGGCTTTGAAATTGCCCGGCGCGATCTGGAAATCCGCGGCCCCGGCGAATTTCTGGGAGCACGTCAGTCCGGAGAAGCAATGTTACGCTTCGCCGATTTAAACACCGATCAATGGATAGTCGATCAGGCCAGCGCGCTGGCAGAGCATTTATTACATCATCCAACGCCCGAAAATATAGCGACGGTTCAAGCCCATCTGGCACGCTGGCTAAATGGCCGCGAAGATTTTTTGAAAGTATAAAGACAAGACATGACTCTGACCGAACTGAAATACATCGTCGCCGTAGCCCGTGTGAAGCATTTCGGCCATGCTGCTGAAGCCTGCTTCGTCGCCCAACCAACACTCTCGGTTGCCATCCGAAAACTGGAAGACGAATTAGGCGTCGTCATTTTTGAGCGTGGCGGCAACGAGATTTCTGTCACTCCTCTGGGCGCACAGATCGTCGCCCAAGCCGAACGCGTACTCGAACAAACCGCCACCATCCGCGAGATCGCCAATCAGAATAAAGACCCGTTGGCCGGTCCCCTGCGACTCGGCATCATTTACACCATTGGCCCCTATTTACTGCCGCCGCTAGTTAAAACAATGATCGATTGCGTGCCGCAAATGCCGCTGGTGTTACAGGAAAACTTTACCGTCCGTCTGCTTGAATTAGTCCGCCAGGGTGAATTGGACGCCGCCATCATGGCGCTGCCATTTCAGGATCATGGTTTGATGGTGCAGCCGTTATACGATGAGGAATTCGTCGTCGCCATGCCCAAAGATCACGCGTGGGCCAATCGCGAAAGTATCAGCGCTGAAGATCTGAAATCGGAAACCATGCTGTTACTAGGCAACGGCCATTGCTTCCGCGATCAGGTATTAGAAGTTTGTCCGGAAATGTCACGCTTCTCAACCAACGGCGACGGCATCGCCCGTACCTTCGAAGGCTCGTCTCTGGAAACAATCCGGCACATGGTCGCCTCCGGTATCGGTATTACCGCCTTGCCCCGCGCATCCGTGCCTGACATCCATTCCAAAGATGGCAACCTGCGCTACATCCCGTTTTCCGCCCCGCGCCCGTCACGCCGGGTCGTCATTGCCTGGCGCAAAAGCTTTACGCGCCGCGCGGCGATTGATGCGGTTCAGCAAGCAGTACTGGCCTGCGGCTTGCCTGGCGTGAGTTTTTTGCGGGACGTCGAAGCTACTGAGGGCTAACACGGCTAGCATTAAAAAGTCAAAGACGATACCAGCCCTAAAGCTGCTCAGTTAAGAAACCGTTCGGACTGAGTAGCGCAGCGTATCGAAGGCGTACATGCGTCAGCGCTGACTTCGATACGCCCGACGGGCTACTCAGCCCGAACGGATATGTGGGTAACTGAACAGCATTACGAAAACAGCCCCGTTTTTTACTTCGCTCTCGATAAAAAATTCTGACAAAGCCTGGATGTTCATGAATCGACTCAAGCTCTACTTTCAACTCATTCGCCTCGACAAACCCATCGGCATTCTGCTATTGCTGTGGCCCACGCTGATCGCTCTCTGGCTTGCCAGCGACGGCACCCCCGATTGGAAAGTTCTCTTCATTTTTTGTCTCGGCACGATCCTGATGCGCTCTGCCGGCTGTGCGATTAACGATTATGCCGACCGCGATTTCGATAAATTTGTGAGCCGTACCGCACAGCGCCCACTCACCAGCGGCAAGATCGCAGGCTGGGAAGCGCTGATGGTCGCAGCCGTTCTGGCGCTGGCGTCATTGCTGCTCATTGCGCCACTCAATACGCTGACCAAACAGCTATCGATCGCCGCCGTCGTGATCGCTGGCAGCTATCCCTATTTCAAACGGTTTTTTGCCATTCCACAGGCGTATCTGGGCATTGCATTCGGCTTTGGTATTCCGATGGGTTTTGCCGCCGTTCAAGACGCGGTCCCGCTGGCTGCATGGCTGTTATTAATCGCGAACATTTTCTGGGCAATTGCCTACGACACTGAATATGCCATGGTTGACCGTGAAGACGATCTCAAGATCGGCATCAAAACCTCCGCCATTACCTTTGGCCGTTTCGATGTTTTTGCGGTCATGGTGTGTTACGCATGCTGCTTCGGCATCGTATTTCTGGTGGGACGGCAATACGGCTTAGACGTTTGGTTTAACGCCGGTTTACTGGTCGCGGTCGCTTTTGCGGTGTATCACTTCACCCTCATACGCAAGCGGGATCGCGCCGGTTGCTTTGCCGCATTTCGACATAACAATTGGCTGGGCGCCGCTATATTTTGTGGCGTTACGCTGGACTATGCACTACGATAACAACCATCCCCTGATACTTTTTTAACGGTTTTTAACATCGTTTTTACACATATCCTTCAATTTTTTCACCCACATGAAAGAGGTAAATCATGGCTATCAACGAATCCATTAAAGACACCCGCGACACTTTGGCCGGTGGTTTAAAGTCGGTTATTCAAGATGCGCAAGATCTCGTCGACACAACGGGGAATCACGAAGACCACGGCGACGACCGCTACACACTGGCACGCGAAAGATTGAAAGCGGCATTACAGACGGCCAAATCTGAATTGCCAAAAGTGACTAAAAAAGCGGTAGAAAAAAGTAAACATGCCGCCCATGTTACCGATGAATATGTCGGCGGCAATCCATGGAAAGCAGTCGGCGTTGCCGCTGCTATCGGTCTGCTGGTGGGCGTAGTCATCGGTCGCGGTAAATAACGTAGAAATAGGTAGTCGTAAAAAAAGCGCACAACGTGCGCTTTTTTTACGACGACAAACTCACTCTGTTGGCGACACCTGCCCAAACTCCTCACCCAACTCTTTACCGCGCACCGCCGCAGCTTTCGCCGCCGCAACGATGGCTGCCTTTACGCCGCTGGCCTCCAGGCTATTTAAGGCCGCATAAGTCGTCCCGCCCTTTGACGTTACCCGTTCACGTAGCACCGACACCGGCTCCGTCGACTCCGCCGCCAATTGCGATGCGCCCACAAAAGTCGCCAGCGCCAGCGCATTGCCCTGCTCAGGCGTCAAGCCTAATTCCTGCGCGGCTTGCTGCATCGCTTCAATGAAATAAAACACATAAGCCGGGCCGCTGCCGGAGACGGCGGTGACGGAATCGATCAATGCTTCGTCATCGAGCCAGACGGTCGCGCCCACCGCCCGCATAATCCGGTCTGCTGTAGCGCGCTGCTGTTCCGACACGCCATTCGTGGCCACCATGCCGGTAATACCTTTGCCGATTAATGCAGGCGTATTCGGCATACAACGTACGATCGCATCGTGACCATTTAGCCAGCGCGAGAGATCCTCAGAGCGAATGCCTGCGGCAATTGAGATCACTAGCTGGCCTGCCATATACGGCAATAACGCGCTCACTATTGGCTGCATTTGCTGCGGCTTTACCGCCAACACAATCACATCACTACGACTGATCACAGCATCGATTGCGGTTGATGTCGTCACACCGAATTGCTGCGCCAGTTTCTGTAACGCCTCTTCGTCGATATCCACAACGTGAATATTCGCCCCATCGATCACCGTCCCGGCCAAGCCGCCGATTAAGGCAGTCGCCATATTGCCGCCACCGATAAAACTGATGTTGTATTTGTTTTTCATATGTCTCTTATCTCTTCTAAAAACGTTATCGTTATCTGGTTACGGATCAGGGCTCAGGAATAGTCTCGCTGCCCAAAAATAGCACTTCCTACGCGCACGATCGTCGCGCCTTCAGCAATCGCGGCCCCCATATCGGCTGACATCCCCATAGACAAGGTATCGAGCATCAATCCCTGCTGTTGCAAATCCAAAAATAACGCGCTGACCTGACCAAATGCGGCACGTTGCTGCGCCACATCAGAAGTCGGTTCAGGAATCGCCATCAACCCGCGCAACCTCAGACGCGGCAAGGCGGCAATCGCCTGCGCCACCGCCAGCGCCTGATCGGGTGTAACGCCGCTTTTGCTGGCCTCCCCGCTAATATTTACTTGCAGGCAAACATTTAATGGCGGCAACTCCGGTGGCCGCTGGTCTGACAGGCGCTGTGCAATTTTTTCGCGCTCTATCGTGTGCACCCATGCAAAATGTTCAGCGATTGCACGGGTTTTATTACTTTGAATCGGTCCGATAAAGTGCCATTCGATCCCGTCAACAGTCGTGGCCGCTTGCACCGCCACGATCTTGTCTAATGCTTCTTGCAGGTAATTTTCACCAAACGCTCGTTGACCGGCGACAACCGCCTCCAATACCGCATCGGCCCCAAACGTTTTCGATACTGCTAAAAGCTGCACACTGTCAGCCGGACGCGACGCTACGGCCGTCGCGTTGCGGATACTTTCGTGCACAGCTTGCAACTTTTGAGAGATTGAGGACATAATTGTCTTGGTTAATAGTGCTTTCGTCACATCACAAAATGGGATGCAGGGCCGCTACATCAAACAGTCAAAACACCGCCCCCGACTTGGCGCGGCACAAAATTACTTCAGGGATTATAAATGGACATTACCGAGCTTCTGGCCTTTTCGGTCAAGAACAAGGCTTCCGATTTGCATTTATCTGCCGGTCTGCCGCCGATGATCCGGGTTAATGGCGACGTGCGCCGCATTAATCTGCCACCGCTGGAGCACAAAGAGGTGCACAGCATGATTTATGACATCATGAATGACAGCCAACGCAAGGCCTACGAAGAAAATCTCGAATGCGATTTCTCGTTTGAAATTCCCGGCCTGTCGCGGTTTCGGGTCAATGCCTTTAATCAGGATCGCGGCGCAGCAGCCGTCATGCGGACCATTCCCTCCAAAATCCTATCGCTCGAACAACTTAACGCCCCTAAAATTTTTGCCGAGCTATCCTTAAAGCCACGCGGTCTGGTCTTAGTGACGGGGCCGACCGGCTCTGGCAAATCGACCACGCTGGCCGCGATGGTCAATCATGTCAATGAAAATCAATACGCGCATATTCTGACGATTGAAGACCCCATCGAATTTGTCCATCAATCCAACAAATGTCTGATCAATCAACGCGAAGTCGGCCCACACACGCAGTCATTTGACAACGCGCTGCGGTCGGCCTTGCGCGAAGACCCCGATGTCATTCTGGTAGGCGAGCTGCGCGACTTGGAAACCATCCGCCTGGCACTGACAGCGGCTGAAACCGGTCATTTGGTATTCGGCACGCTCCATACCTCGTCCGCCGCAAAAACCATAGACCGTATCGTCGACGTGTTTCCGGGCGAAGAAAAATCGATGGTCAGGGCCATGCTCTCGGAGTCATTGCAAGCCGTGGTTTCACAGACATTGTTGAAAACAAAAGATGGAACCACTCGCGTCGCCGCCCATGAAATCATGATTGGCACGCCAGCTATCCGTAGCCTGATTCGCGATAGCAAAATTGCGCAAATGTATTCGACGATACAAACATCTAGCAACGTCGGCATGCAAACATTGGACAGCAATCTGACCGATCTGGTGAGACGCAATATCATTTCAGTGGCCACGGCACGCGCAGCGGCCAAGATGCCAGAAAATTTCCCCGGCTAAATTTTTTATCTCTCCCATTTTCGGCGGCATTCAGCGACATCAGGAAACAATATGGAACGCGATCAGGCTACAAAATTCATGCATGACTTGCTCAGCTTAATGGTCACCAAGCGCGGCTCCGACCTGTTCATTACGGCCGACTTTCCGCCCGCATTCAAAATCGATGGGAAAATCACCCCGGTATCGAATCAACCGCTAAGCACAGCCCACACCGTCGAGCTGGCACGCGCGATCATGAGCGATAAGCAAGCGGCTGAATTTGAGGCCACCAAGGAGTGCAACTTCGCCATCACTCCCGGCGGGATCGGACGCTTCCGGGTTTCCGCCTTTATGCAGCAAGGCCGGGTCGGTTTAGTCTTGCGCACCATCACCACCGACATACCGAAATTCGAGGATCTTGGCTTGCCTGACACACTTCAGGAAATCGCGATGACCAAACGCGGTCTGGTGATTATGGTGGGCGCGACCGGCTCAGGAAAATCCACCACGCTAGCAGCCATGATCGGCCATCGGAATGAACATAGTTACGGCCACATCATCACCATTGAAGATCCGGTCGAATACGTCCATCCGCACAAGAATTGCATCATTACCCAGCGTGAAGTCGGCGTCGATACCGACAACTGGGGAATCGCCTTAAAGAATACCTTGCGCCAGGCCCCGGACGTCATCTTGATCGGGGAAATCCGCGACCGCGAAACCATGGATTATGCGATTGCCTTTGCCGAAACCGGACATTTATGCCTGGCAACATTGCATGCCAACAGCGCCAATCAGGCGCTGGATCGGATCGTCAATTTTTTCCCGGAAGAGCGGCGCACACAATTGCTGATGGATCTGTCATTGAATTTAAAAGCCGTCGTCTCGCAACGGCTAGTCCCCCTAAAAACCACCAAGGGGCGCTGCGTCGCCGTTGAAATCCTGCTGAACTCACCGTTGATATCCGATTTGATTTTCAAGGGCGACGTCCATGAAATCAAAGAGATCATGAAAAAATCGCGCGAGCTTGGCATGCAGACTTTTGATCAGGCTTTGTTCGATTTGTACGAAGTCGATAAAATTACTTACGAAGACGCATTACGCAATGCCGACTCGGTCAACGATTTGCGTCTGTCCATCAAACTGCGCAGCAAGGATGCCCATACACGGGATCTGTCTGCCGGTACTGAGCATTTAGGGATTATTTAATATGAACAACGAGGCCAACTCCGCTAACATTTACCCATTCACCGTTGAGCGGCTCGATGGCACTCCCGCGACGCTAGCAGACTATCGCGGCAAGGTCGTGCTCATCGTCAACACCGCGAGTAACTGCGGGTTCACGCCGCAGTACAAAGGGCTTGAAGAAATGTATAACAAATATCGTGACCAAGGGTTTGTTGTACTGGGGTTTCCGTGCAATCAATTTGGTGCGCAAGAGCCGGGCAATGCCGCAGAAATCGGTGCCTTTTGCGAAAAAAACTACGGCGTTACATTCCCGTTATTTTCCAAAATAGATGTCAATGGTGAGCAAGCAGCGCCGCTCTACCAATATCTGAAAAGTGCAGCGCCGGGCTTGCTCGGCAGCGAGAAAATAAAATGGAATTTCACCAAGTTCCTCATCAACAAAGACGGCACAGTGTTTGACCGTTACGCACCGCAAACCAAGCCGGAAGCATTGATCATGCAAATCGAGAAGCTGCTTGCTGCATAAGAATCATTGTCTGGACGCAAAATCGATTTTGCGTCTGTCCTACTTAATCGGCTTGGGATAATCCTTCATCACATCTAACGGTTGCGCATACACCGAACTCCACGTCTGTTGATGCAGCTCGGCAATCCGCTTTGCCATTTTCTCGTTACGCAACACGATTTCCAGATTGCGCGAGTTATCCAGATAGCCGCCGCTCCAATTGCTGGTGCCTATCCATGCAATCTGGCCGTCGATGGACATCGTTTTACTATGGATAACCCTGGCAAAAGGAATAAAGCCGGTACTAGATTGCGGAAGTGTCACAATTTTGATTTCCATGCCGGGCAATAGCGCCAGACTTTTCAAATAGGCGATGGCTGGTTTATCGGTATTCCAGTTTGACACCATGAGTTTGACCTTCACGCCGCGTGCCAGCGCCACCCGAATCGCGTTATCAATCACCGCGTAGTAAGGACGGGTATGGTTCGGGCCATAGCTCAGGGGCGCGTAATCGAGTAACTGGATCCGCACTTCAACCTTGGCTGCGGTCAAAAGTTTTTGTAACTCTGTTTCCGAGTCACCCACACCACCAGGATTGAAAGCATTCGGACTGGCCACCAGAAAGGCTGGCTGCAAGTCGTCAGCCGCCACCACATCACGATTATCAGGCGGCACCGTTTGTCCTTGCGCAATCAGTTCCTGTGCGTGCCAGTCGTGCTCAAAGATGCGCTGTAACTGGCTAGCCACCACGCCGTCAGTAATGCGTAATCCAGTTTCATGAATGTGCGTAAAAGAGCGCCAGTCAAAATTCTGACTCCCCACATAAGCGGCGTTACCGTCAACCACAAAATATTTGGCGTGGATGATCCCATTGCCGGTTAACTTCGAAAAATCAAGATACCGAAAAGTAAGATGAGGAATTTTTTTGAGTCGCTCAATCGTCGGCATATCCGATGCAAACTTGCCCTTCTCCTCCATCAGAAACCGAATGTTCACACCGCGCTGACCGGCTGCGGCGAGGCGGTTGATAACGTCATCGAAGGCTTCACCGGATTTACCCGCGACATAAAACTGACCGAGGTCTATCGTTTTTTTGGCGCTATCGAACATCTCGCTCCAGACCTGAAGCGGCTCGCGTAAATCCGGCGTTGCCAGACTGGTTTCGACTGGCACGGTGTGCACCAATTCATAGCCGGGAATACTGAATTCGGCATGACCTGGACTGATACAAGTGAGCAGAATGGGAAATACTAATAATAGTTTGCGCATTTTACGGTTCTGAAATATTTATTGAATTTTCACCATCCGACCACCCGCTTGTGCTTCTCCGGCGGGATGGCCTGTGCGTTCGCGTGCAATTAAATAACGGCTCAGTGCATCCAGATCGTTGATGCCGGTATCGACCCGATCAGCGCCTTCGCGCAGGATACTGAAACCGTCACCGCCTTGGGCGATGAAACTATTGAGACTGACGCGATATTGACCATGCGGGTCGACAGCAATCCCGTTGATCCGGACACTACCGGGCACGACGCGTTGCCCGACCGGACGTCTGGCATCCCAGCTATAGCGCAGGCTGTCCGATATTTGCAACATATTCTGTCCCCAACCTTGCTGCTCCAGCAAAGCCAGCAACTGAGTCCCGCTTAGCGACACCAACACCAGCGAATTACCAAACGGCATAGTGATCGCCAGCTGCGCATAGTTACTGCCATTGACGCCGCTTTCCAGGTTTGCACGAATGCTGCTTTGGTTGATGAACGCGACTTTCGCCCCCAAATCAAGCGTCGCGGCAAGTTGCGAATCTGCAATCAGGTCCCCAAGAGGCGACTCTCCGGCAGCATTTATATCGCGCGTAATGACAGGTAGCGCGAGGTGTGCGATCGGTTGCTCCAGCACCGCATCGCTACGCTTCTTGAGCTGCTGTAAAAATACTGACAGAGCCGGGTCTGGCGTAAAACTCTTGGTTTCCATCAAGACGTTATGGGCATCGATGGCGGTCATTTTTCCTTGCACATCAGCGACCCGCGGATCAATCGTCAATTTAATCCGCGTCAGCATATGACCGTAAGATTCACCCTGCGTCACAGTACGCCCATCCACCTGGCAGGTATATCCGTGATGCGTATGTGCACTGATAATGAGCCTGATCGCCGGATCCAGACGGTGGACAATCTCGACGATGGCACCTTTGAGTTGCGCGCATCCGGTCTGGTCAAATGCTTCCTCGGTTTCCCCTCCTTGATGAATCAGGACCACGATGGCGCTGACACCTTGTGCCTTGATTTCAGGAATCAATTGATTGATGGCATCAGCTTCGTCAGTAAAGTGAATATTGGCGATACCGTCGCCGGAGACGATTCCTGCCGTGCCGCGTAGTACTGCGCCGATGAAGGCAATCTTCACGCCATGCGTTTGCTCAATTCGATACGCCGCCAGTAATGGGCGTGCGCTGGCATTGTCGATAACATTGGCGCCCAGATAGGTAAATTTTGCGCCGGAAAAATGGTCTTCAAAACGACACGCTTTATCCGGCCGGGTGGAAGTGCAACCCCCATACTGATAGCGCAGTAACTCTTTACTGCCCTGATCAAACTCATGGTTACCGACGGCACTGACGCGCAAGTTAAGCGCATTGAGTGCAAAGATCGTCGGTTCATCAGCCCAGATGGCAGACAACGCCGGACTGGCGCCAATCATATCGCCAGCGCCCACCAGCAATAGTTGGGGGTCCTCTGTCCGCCATACGCGCAGTGCCCCGCCTATCGTATCGATACCGCCGACATGGCGCATCTGCGCCGTTGGTTCTGCAGCACTGATGAAGCTATGATTCTCAGCCTCAAGATGACCATGCAAATCGTTGATGGCGACCAGATTGACCTCGATCAATCCATTTTGCGGGACCGTGTGTAAATCGGTACAAGCTGCCAACAAAACCAGCACCGCACAACTCAACCGACGGATCCAAATCAAAGATATTGCATGCATAGTCATGACCATTTTTTAAGCAATATGTAATTTAACGGACTCTACCGGAACGGTGGCGCTGCGACCGACACAAGCGCGCAACATCAATACTTTTAAATGATCGTTAATGCGCTCAATACGCTCTTGAAACATATTGAAAAAAAACATACCGACGACGGCGATACAGATTCCCAGCGCCGTTGCGTAGAGTGCAGTACCGATCCCTTGCGAGACCTGACCAGGATCTGAGACACCGGATACAGCCAGCGCCTTAAAGGTATCGATGATGCCTAAAATCGTACCGAGCAAGCCCAGCAGGGGCGCTGCTGTGACGATCGTATCGAGTATCCAGAGCCGATGTTGGACGGTACTACGATGGGCGATATAGACCGACTGACTAAAATCTTCGAGGTCTTTTTCACTGGTCAGCTGATGTTTCTCAGCCAAAATATCGGACACCAGCGTCAACGGCAAACTAGGCTGTGCTGTCAGCACAGCAGGGAGTTCTTGCACATGCTGGACCGCATGCGTCATGGCCTGTTCCAGACCGATGGCCTGTCGTAACGTGTAGTTGAAAAACAGACCGCGTTCGACGATCACAAACAACGCCAGAGCGGCGCAGGCGTACATCAGATAAAACGCCATCTCGTGAAAAAATTGCATGTTCATGGTGCTACCTCTTTACTTGGATGCCGGATAAGGTTGCCCTTATCCGGCGACAGTTTTACGTAAGTCCAAAGACTCTTAGAAAGAGCCTGCCAACGTCACCGACAACGCGCGCGCGCCACCGACAATGTAGTACGGCACACCGGCTGCGGCTTTGCCATAGGCGACGGCGTTAGTTGCCACGCTATTGACCGAAGCCAGATACTGTTTATTCAACAGATTCAGGCCAGCTAGTGTGATGGTTGCACCCTTCATGAAACCGATCTTTTCGAAACGATAGCCAGCGGTCAGATCAAACAAAGTAAATCCGCCGATTTTTTCGTTATTGGTTAAGTCACCATAGACGCTGCTGGTGTATTTACCTGTCAGCGTTGTGAAGAAACGCTTGTCGTCATAACCCAAACTGGCACTCAACATTTGCCGTGGCGTATTGGTAAACTGCTTGCCCTTGGTTGGCAAGGTCACGCCGTTGGTGACAAAGTTATCCTGCTCAATGGCGCTGGTGTAGCTGTAGGCGCTATGTACATTGACCGTCTTGGTCAACGCGTAGCTGCCTTCCAGCTCAACGCCTTTGTTGACGACATTACCGACGTTGAAGTTGAAAGTCGTACCGTCAGTGTCGGCAACCTGCGCCATACGGTTTCTGAAACTAATGTAGTACAGAGTTGCGCCAAAAGCAGCGCGCTCGGTCGTATAGCGCCAGCCCAGTTCTTGAGACCAGGAGGTCTCCGGTAACTGATCGGCTTTGCGCACCACGGTTCCGTTTGGCAGCACGGTGTAGTCATACAGTGTGTAATTCTGTGGTGCGCGGAAGGTATGAGTCGCGTTATAAAACAGACTGTTTTGTTGGTCGATCTGGTATTTCAAACCCAGACTCGGCAACAGTTCTACATAGTCCTTGCTCGCCTTGACATCCTGATGACCGGTATTGGCCAGCGTGCCGTAATCGTCCCCGCTACGACGTACACGATCATAGGCAACCCCGGCGAGCAAGCTGAAATGATCGTTAAAGACGACCGAATCCTGCAAGAAAGCTTTCTGCGAAATGGTCACGGTATAGCGATTCCGCCCACTAGCCTGGACGATGTTGCCGGACTTATCGACCAGTGCATAGGAATGTCCCCACGCATCAAACGGACTACCGGTTTGGTCAATCGGAATAAACGGTCCGGTTTGCATTTGACGCGAACGCTCGATCCAATAACCCAGGCTCAGGTCATTCGCACCCACACTGGTTTTAAGAATAGTAGTGATCCCGGGACGATAAGTAACGGTATTTGAAATTTTATAAAAAGCATCGGTGCGCGCGCCGCTCGGTAACGTCTGCGTGGTTAATGCGCCTGCCGGGAAACCAATCTGACCAGAAGAACCACCGCCATTGCCGTACCAGAAATACGGATTAACGATCAGTTGCAGATTGTCTGCTAGCTTGAACTTACCGTTGAGGACCGCCAGATAGTTTTCGAAAGGATTCTGGTGAAACTGGTAGTAATTGGTACTGACCTTGCCATTGCTGCCCAGCAGTGAATTAGTGTAAAGCTGATTGCTCACGGCGAACTGCGCTTTACTCTCGGTACTGAACTGGTCGTTGTCTTGACGGTTGTATTTGAAAGTGAAATCCAGACTGTTATCAGCATTAATATCTAGCACCGATTTCGTCTCAAAACGATTCGCCCGTAAGCTGCCTGGTTCACGCCATTTATCTTCACCGGTATGCGACATCGAAAACCATGTGCGTAGTTTGCCGATACCCAGATCATGCTCACCGAGATTGATACGGACAAATTCCTTGTTGAGCTTGTTGTTACCGACGATCTGTTCGATATATGCGCCAAACTCTTTGGTTGGCAGCATGGTCACCAAACCAATATTGCCACCACTGGCACCGATATGCGGGGCATCGGTATCGGTCGAGCCTTGCGTGACAAAAATTTGCTGCAAATTCTCGATATCGCCCAGTTCAGTCGGATAAATAGCGTAGTTACCGGAGTCATTGACTGGCGCGCCATCGACAGTAAAACCAATCTGGTCGGAATTAAAACCACGCATAGTGAAGTTGGCGTCGGCCATTCCGGCGGCGTCGCTGGAGGTAACGTGTACACCCGGCATGGTGTTGAGCAATTGGACCGCATTATTGGTTGCCGGCCGTTGTTTGAGCGCCTCACCAGTAATAGTCGAACGCGATTTCGGCGCGTCTTCATCGACCATCAACCCACCGCTACGCACATCGCTCTGAACATCGATGCTGCCCAGATTAACGTCCTCAGCCGCAAATACCATAGGCGCAGTTGCGACTAAACCAGCGGCCATCATGGCAATGTATATTGGCTTGCAAACTAAGCCTCTGCGGTTGCGCTGATGCTGGATTTTCCCCTTGCCATTCATACTACTCCCCTTGCGTTGCATGTTGATCCTCTGTTGTATTGTTGTAATTAAATGTGACTGAAAAACGCTTCTTGTCGATACCGGAGAATGCCTCCGGCGGAAATTTCTCAACTTGTTTCAAGCGGCGCAAACTCCCCTCTGCGGCCCGATTAAGAAGCATGCTTGATGCCGGCGCTTCAATTCCGGAGGCGATGACCTCACCACTACGGCTAACCTCTAGCCAGACCACTACCTTGCCCTGCGGTTGCTCCATGCTGGCTTCACGCGAATGGGGATAGACCTTCTGGCGCTCTACCTCAGCCTTCAATGTGGCGTAATACGTTTTTTCAAGGGAAATATTCACACCAGGCTTGTCCGCTACCGCTGGCGACACAGACGCTACCGCTACGACCGGAGCGGTCACTTCAGGTGTCGGATGATTGGTCGGATTCTGTGATGGTGCTATTGACGGCGCTGCTGACGGTGACGCCGTCGCCTGAGGCGAACTCCGAACAGGCGGCGCTGGTGCTTGTTCCGGACGCGATTTAGGTATTTGCGGCGGAGGCACCAAAAGGGGTTGCAATGGCACAGGCGCTATCGGTGCCACTGTCCTCAAGGAAATCTGTACTAGCGATGCATCGTGCGGCGGTACGACCTTGGTCGCCGTATGTACTCCGGCGGCGATCAGCACTACGAGCAGCAACATTGCTGGAAAACCTGCAATAACATCACGAAAACGAAACAATAAAAATAGCGGTAACATAAATCCGCCTTACGGTTTTTGAGTAGCGATAGAGATCGACTCGAACCCGTTTTTCTTCAATGTGTCCATCACATCCACCAGCCGCTGAACTTCAACGCCACGATCGCTGTTGACGATAATATTGGGATTTTCAGTCGTTTTTTTTGATGCATTCAAACGCATCGGAAGCGCGTTAATAGTGGTATCGATACCATCGATTTGCAATATATTGCCAAGCCCGATGGTGATGACGACTTTATTTTTCGACGTCAAATTTTGCGCGCTGTCGGAGCCGGGTAAATGGGTTTTCATACCAAGCGCCGGAATGACGTTAAGACTGATTAGTACAAAAAATACCAACAGAAACATCATTACGTCGATCATAGGAATAATTTCGACGCGTGCTTTACGCTTTTTTGGTTCGTCCCAACTACGCATGACCACACCTCTATTGCACTATTTTGAGATAACAAAAATTATTTTTAATTACTTTTCCGCAACTGGTGCGAAGAATAACGAGGGATTATTTCAGCAGCATTACACGTGGCATTGATGTGGTTGTAATGCCACGTGCGTGCAAACTACACATTCTGAGTTACCAAAAAAAAACGCAGCCTAAAGGCTGCGCGAAGTACTACGGGGATATCCAACAATAATGGCATCAACTCATTTGCACACCATATAAAAATGCTGCCAATACGCTACCAGTGAGGGAACCTACGACAGGCACAAAGGCATACCCCCAATCGCTGTCGCGCTTACCGGGAATCGGTAACAGTGCATGCATCAGACGCGGCCCCAGATCGCGGGCCGGATTAATCGCATAACCGGTCGTTCCTCCCAATGAGACACCGATACTCATCACCAGCAACGCGACCGGCAGTGCATCAAGCGCACCTAATCCGTATTTTGGTGAGGCAATGTTCAATACGCCATAGACCAGAACAAACGTCCCGACAACTTCAGAGATGACATTGCCAAATTTATTGCGAATGGCTGGACCGGTACAAAACACCGCGAGCTTAGTATCGCCGCACGGGGTTTGCTCAAAGTGCTTGCGATACACCAGCCAGACCAGGAGTGCACCCATCATGCCGCCCATCATTTGCGACACGACGTAACCTGGCACATCGCTCCATTCAAATTTACCGGCAACGGCAAGCGCCACCGTCACAGCCGGATTGAGATGCGCGCCGCTGGCTGAGGCCACCGTAAAGACGCCGACGAATACCGCCATTGCCCAGCCGACCGTAATCACAATCAAGCCGCCGCCATGACCTTTTGTCTTATTCAAAATGACGTTCGCTACCACGCCATTTCCCAGTAAAACGACTAATGTAGTTCCTACAAATTCACCTAATAAGGGATGCATTCCGTTTCCTTTCAGAAGTCACGTCCGAAAATCAGAGAGTACGACCAGATCAATGACGACTTAACTACGCGCCGTCATTGTCATCAGCCCACGCCGTTGCGGCAACAATCGCACGCTGCCAGCCCTTGATATTCGCCTTGACCTCTTCGGCTGGCAAATTCGGATGAAAACGCCGGTCTAACTGCCACTGTCCCCGCACATCATCCGTACTGCTCCAATACCCGACCGCAAGCCCGGCAAGATAAGCCGCGCCGAGAGCAGTCGTTTCGATGACTTTTGGGCGCACGACATCGACGCCCAGAATGTCCGACTGAAATTGCATCAAAAGATTATTTTCTGTCGCTCCGCCATCGACGCGCAACTCAGAAATAACAATGCCGGAATCGGCCTCCATCGCCTTCAACACATCCATCGTCTGATACGCGATACTGTCCAACGCGGCGCGGGCATAATGCGCCGCAGTCGTCCCGCGCGTGACGCCAAACACGGTCCCGCGCGCATGCGGGTTCCAGTGCGGTGCGCCCAGACCGGCAAAGGCTGGCACCAGATACACGCCATCGGTACTAGTGACGCTGCCGGCCAGACTCTCTACCTCGCTCGATTCTTTAATAATTCCCAGCCCATCGCGCAGCCACTGGACTACCGCACCAGCGATAAAAATACTGCCCTCCAACGCATAACTGACGTCATCCCCAATCTTCCAGGCGACAGTTGTGAGCAAATTATTCTTCGATATGATTGGCGTCCTGCCAGTATTCATCACCATGAAACAACCGGTGCCATACGTATTTTTGACCATGCCAGGCTCGGTACACATCTGCCCGAACAATGCGGCCTGCTGATCGCCCGCGATTCCCGCGATCGGAATTTCAGAACCGAATCCTGCCGGATCGGTACGACCATAGACCTCACAGGACGATTTCACCGTTGGCAGCATGCTGCGTGGCACGCCGATCATTTCCAACAATTCATCATCCCAATCGAGCGTATGGATATTGAACAGCATCGTGCGCGAAGCGTTTGAAACGTCGGTGATATGCAATTTGCCGCGCGTCATATTCCACACCAGCCAGGTATCGACAGTACCGAATGCAAGGCGACCTTGATCGGCCAATTGCTGCGCACCATCGACGTTATCCAAAATCCAGCGTATTTTCGTGCCCGAAAAATAGGAATCCACCAGCAATCCGGTTTTTTCACGGATTTTCTCGGCGTATCCACGGCATTTCAGTTCATCGCAAAATGCCGCCGTACGCCGATCCTGCCAGACGATCGCGTTGTAGATCGCTTTGCCAGTTTCCCGGTCCCAGACAATCGTTGTTTCACGCTGATTGGTGATGCCAATGGCGGCAATCTTGTCATGCAGTCCGACAGTGGTTGCGGCCTCAGCGGCTACACCAACCTGGGTCGACCAGATCTCATGCGGATCATGCTCAACCCATCCGGGTTGCGGGTAAATTTGATGTATCTCTTTTTGTGCCCTTGACACAACATTGCCCTGCCGATCAAACAGAATCGCGCGCGAGCTGGTCGTACCCTGATCCAGGGCCAGTATGTATTTTTCTTTCAATTTGTCTACTCCAGGAATGTGGGCGTGCATGCACGCTCCATTATTTTAAAACTTACGCACAATCACCCGGCGGCGTTGTGAGTAAGTCCTAACTTTTTATGAAAAACAACTCTTTGCAGGTTGTATTGCATCGTGGACATCGCTTCCTTTAACACCATTCCACGTCTCTAACCATGCAGTTAAGCGCGCAACAGCTGCCTCATCGAGACGCAACCCCAACTTCGAACGGCGCCAGATAATATCCTCCGCCGTAAGTGCCCACTCGTAGCGTACGAGATAGCGCACCTCAATCTCATACAAGTCAGCGCCAAACAGCTCGCCGAGTCCGGCCAGGCTGTCGATACCATCCAATAAAATAGCAATCCGCGTCCCGTAGGCGTGCGCATAGCGCTTTGCCGTCGCGGCTGGCAACCAGGCGTAACGTTGCACAACACCTTGCAAAAAATCTGCAAAACCAACCTCAATATCGCCGCCAGGCAAAGGGACATACGCGGTCCACTCTTCGGCCTTCATATAACGAAACAGCGGCTGCAACTTCTCCATCGCATCTTCCGCCAAGCGCCGATAAGTCGTAATTTTTCCACCGAAGACCGACAATACCGGGGCCAGATCTTTTTCAACCGCCAGCTCCAAACGATAGTCACGCGTGACAGCCGAGGGATTGGCAACCTCTTCTTCTAACAATGGACGCACACCAGACCACGACCAAACGACTTGCGCCGGTGTGACCGGGATAGCGAAATAACGATTCACCGATTCGCACAAATAAGCCGTTTCTTCTTCTGATATTTCAACCTTGCCCGGGTCGCCGGTGTACTCAACATCGGTCGTACCGATGGCGGTGAAATCGTTTTCATACGGAATCGCAAAGACGATCCGCTTGTCGGGATTTTGGAAAATGTAAGCGTGGTCATGATCGAACAAGCGTTTGGTGACGATATGACTACCCTTGACCAGC
>NZ_JBRIIQ010000049.1:0-31203 GCF_052976905.1 Glaciimonas sp. GG7
GCCGCCTTCGTGGACGGCATTCACACGCAAGCCATAGCGATCGTTTTCCCCAAACGGTAACCCTCGCGCAATAGACCTCTGACACCATGCACGACTAAAATTAAGCCCATCCAAATGCGCAATCTTCCCATCACTACGATCACTCACAGTAGCCGGCGTGAACAAACTCACCGGCTCCCCCCGCACCAAATCAGGCAAAAATCCCGAAAACCAAACCTCAAACTCAGCAGCAGATAAAACCTGCCGCATCAACACAGCTACCATCAACGCAGGCGACAAAAACTCATCCCCACTCGGCTCCCAAGCCTGACAACCGACGTCCCGCCCATGCCAGCGCCGGGCCGCAGCACAAATGTCCGCTTCCAACCCTGCATTGCCAACCGTACGCGCATACTCCAACGCCAGCGTCAAAGCAAAGGCGGTATTGAAATGCGTCCCAACCCGCACCGGATAAGTCGCCTTCGGCAAAAAATCAACAAACAATGCAACAAACGCATCCGCCAACGGCGACAAAGTTCGTGCCCAGCGCTGCCCCTCAAGACTGTCCAATTTGACCAACGCCGACTGCAACGCCAACAACCAGCCCCAACCATAAGGACGCTCAAACCCAGCCCGCGACGGTGCTGCCAGATAGGCCAATTCGCCGCACACATTCGCTTGCGTGAATTGACGATCCAACAGCGAACGTATCGCCGCAGCTTCTGGTAACGCCGGATAACGCGTCAGCAAGCGCACCAACAACCAATACCCATGCACGCAAGAATGCCAGTCGTAACTGCCGTAAAAAATCGGATACAAGGCACGCGGATTTTGCACATCGGCGGCACTGTTGAGGGTATGAGTGAGTTTGTTGGGATATTCCTGCGTGATATGGCCGAGGACCATGTTGGCGAAGGTGGACGCCAGCGCAGGGGTTAATTGCTGGCTTGGTTGGCTTGGTTGGCTTGGTTGGATCATGGTTGTATCTCCGAACAGTGCTGCTGAATGTAAAAAAGGTGCATCAATCATGATGCACCTTATCAGCACTCTCTGGAGTTGCGCCTGAGCATTTCTATCTTTCAGGGCGAGTCGCACATACCCGGATAGGAATACACGTTAAGTCATTTGCAGCGCGTGCCACTCAACATAAGGAGCCAGCGGAGTAATGTAATGATCTTTGAATCCCAACGCATTTAATGACGCGTTCATGTCCGCTCGGCATTGCGCCGCTACCGCTGGATGTTGCCGCTCCCAATCAATAAGTTGGTCTTGCCCGATGCGTTCGACGAATGCGGCATTGTGCCTGTGCACAGATGCGATCATCATTTCTTTGGTCAGCTCGAGTTGTATCGGGGGTGGAGCAGGCGGGTCATCCTTTTGAGCAATGATCGGATTTTTTGCCACCAGAAAGTCAGGCGGAGGCGTAATCCAGTGCTGGTCTACGATTTTTTCGATGGCATCGTGTGACGCTAAATGGAAGCGATACGCCATTTCAAAAGCGGGGGCCATTGCTGTGTTTGATCGCAGACGCATATCATAAGATTCCGTTTCCGCCTTGGTCAGCTCTGCCACACTGGTTATTAACTGATTATCGTAAGGCATGTCGGACAAGGCATTGATCGACTTCGACGACGGCCCGATGAAATCGGAAAACACTTTATCTTTAGCGCCAGGTTCACGCACTGACGGTAGTGGAAAGTCTATATAAAACAGTGCTGCAGGCCTTTGCATGAAAGCCGTATTATGCGAACCCGGATCAGACTTGTTCATTGCCTGAAAAGCGACTGGACCAAAAGCGCCAAAATCTACCGTTGAGACAAACAACTTTCCTTTCTTATCGGTTCCGATACAAACATTTTCCATACGGTAGTTCTTGGGATCCCAGTCGCCGCCGTTGCGCGAGCCAATATAGTGTTTTGTCTGCTCGTAACGAAGGGGAGCCGGTAGCATCTGATTTAATGCTTTGAGCGCGTTAAATCGGTCCTGATCAGCCTCTCGATAAGGACCGATAGCAACGTTGTACTCTTCCAATGTCATAGGGCCTTGCACCGGCAGACCATTCAATTCTTTTTTGGGCGCATCTATTGACCACCATGGACCATGTTGCTTTTCAATGTTTTTTTGTCTGGCGACAGCATCTTTGCTGTGGTCTAATTTTTCCGGACACCTCAATGGGTGGATAATCCATCAACTGAGGAAATATAAATGTCAAAGCAACATAAGAATTACGACAGCAGCCTGAAGCTGGAAGTCGTGCGGATGATCAAAGAACAAGGCCTGAGTATTCAACATGTCAGCGCCAGTATGAACATAGGCACCACAGCAATTCGTCGTTGGGTAACGCAGTACGGCGCTGAGCAGAACGGCAAGCCGGGGATAGGATTACCGCTGACCTCCGAGCAGCAACGGATACGACAATTAGAAAACGATAATCGCCAACTTCGCCAGGATGTTGATATCTTAAAAAAAGCATCGGCCTTCTTTGCCCGGGAAATGAAATGAGCTATCAACTCATTCGTCAACTGCAAGAGAAGGCCTTCCCGGTAAAACACTGCTGCCGCGTCCTGAGCGTGAGTCGTTCTGGCTATTACGAGGCACAGCATCGTGCTGCTAAACCGGTTTTGTGTAAAACAAGCGTTCACCTGAAGGCTGCTTTTATGGCCAGCCATCAAAGCTATGGCAGTCGTCGGTTGGTCACCGCAATGAGGAATCAAGGCTTTGTGATCGGTCGCTACAAGATACGTAGCCTGATGCGCCGAGCCAGCTTAAAACCCGTTTGGAAACGTAAGTTTATCCACACAACAGACAGCAAACATAACTTGCCAGTAGCCGCTAATATCCTCAACCGGCAGTTCAATCCTGCTGCACCAGACTTGGCGTATGTCACTGATATTACCTACATCCGTACTGGTGCCGGGTGGCTGTATCTGGCCATCGTCCTGGATTTGTTCGCACGCAAAATAGTCGGTTGGGCGATGGCTCCGAGCATGCCAGCAGAACTGGTTTGTGCTGCTCTGAACATGGCGATTGCGCAACGACAACCAGCCTCCGGGCTAATTGTCCATTCCGATCGCGGCAGCCAATATGCCAGCCAGCTCTACCAGGGCCTTCTCGATGAACATGGCTTTGTTTGCAGTATGAGCCGCCGTGCAAACTGCTGGGACAATGCCGTTGCTGAACGCTTCTTCCTCAATCTCAAGATGGAACGCGTCTGGCAACGCCAATATGCCAACCACGCGGAGGCTAGCAAAGACATTACTGCTTACATTGTCGGGTTCTATAACACCGAGCGATTCAATTCAGTATTGGGAAATCTGTCGCCCGTCGCCTACGAGCGAAAAATGGCAGAAAAAAAACCTATTGTTGTGTCCGAAATTACTTGACCACCACACTTTGTGATTTTGTATCTCTTGATTGTAGGCATCCTCCAAGTGAGGATGCTCTGCGAGGATCACTTGCTTTCCTTGCGGGGTAAACGGGTAGTCTCCAATATCAACCAGCTTGAGCGAGGGAACGTATTCCGAGGCGATATACAGTTTATCCGGATCGAAAATTGCGCTGCCTTCTTGCATCTGACGGCAGTTATTGACAAGGTGCATGGCCGGACATTTCAGGCCACTTAGCTTAAATATGTTCCCCGACAGGACCTCGATAGCCGCATGAAAGTCACTAGGCGCTTCTTTTAATCGATAAGTAGCACCTGGCTTGAGTCCCCCTTTGGTGTAGGTTGCTGACCAGGGAATGGAGACAAACATCGCTTTGGAACTACCGGGTGCATGACCTTTGATAGTAGTGTCTTCTTGTGCCTCACTAATATCATGCACCAGCAGGCCGGGATATTTAGCTGGCGTTTCATGTGTATCGGCGATTGATTGCGTATAGATGGAGCCTGCATTGGAGACTCCGGCGGTGGCATTCATTTCTGGCATATTTCCCCCTATAAAATCGACTTGGCTCAAGTCAATAAACCACATTTTTCAGCGTGGTTCGGCGTTGACGCAGAGGCAGTTGGTCCCCTGATATCGTGCGCCGTGCCGATCATGGCCGCTGGCCGATACAGTGTGTCCGACTCCCACATAGCGAGAATTCGGTTTATAGCAGAGGTTGAACCTGACGGGAAAGTACGTTTGGGGGAGGCAAAAATGTTTGGCTAAAATGTATAAGTCAGTCCGTAAAACGGGCACCGTTTAGGTGCCCGAGAAATATCTGATGATCAACTATGGGATTAAGCAGGCCACAACGGCGGCTCATCCATCAACGCAATCTGCTCACGCAATTCCAGCACGCGATCCTGCCAATAACGCTGGGTATTAAACCAAGGGAAAGCGACCACAAACGCAGGATCATCCCAACGACGCGCAATCCATGCTGAATAATGGATCAATCGCAAAGTCCGCAAGGCCTCGATCAGATGCAGCTCACGCGGATCGAAGTCACAAAAATCTTCATAACCAGCGAGCAAATCGGCTAATTGGCGCGTCATATCCTGCCGCTCGCCCGACAACAGCATCCACAAATCCTGCACCGCCGGTCCCATGCGGCTATCGTCGAAATCGACAAAATGCGGACCGGCATCGGTCCAGAGTACGTTGCTGCCGTGACAGTCGCCATGCAAGCGCAGCATCCGAATATCTTCTCCGGCCCGATCAAAGCAGCGCCGCACGCCTTCCAGCGCTTGCGTGACGGTGCTGCGATAGGCGGCCAGCAAATCTTCCGGTACGAACCCACTTTCGAGCAGGTAGTTGCTTGGCTCAATCCCAAAGGTCGTGATATCGAGCGTAGGCCGATGCTGAAAAACCTTCAGTTGTCCGATCGCATGAATACGCCCCATAAACCGCCCCAGCCATTCCAGCGTCGCACTATCCTCCAACTCAGGCGAACGTCCGCCATGCCGGGGGAAAACGGCGAATCTGAATCCGTTGAATTGGTGCAAGGTATTCCCATCGACGCTGGCAGACGCTGGCACCACCGGAATCTCTCGTTCGACCAGCTCAGCCACAAACGCATGCTCTTCCAAAATCGCCGCATCGCTCCAGCGCTGTGGCCGGTAAAATTTAGCCACCAGCGGCGGTCCCTCCTCCATCCCGATTTGATACACACGATTTTCATAACTATTGAGTGCCAGCAGACGGCCATCGCCATGCAAACCGATGCTGTCAAGCGCGTCCAGTACGGTATCTGGCGTGAGGGTCGAAAATGATGCAGGCGTGAGTAGGTTCATGTCGGCTATTGTAAGTTGTAAGCCGACATTCGTTTGCGCCATATTAGGAGGGGGAGGCTTGATTGATGATATTTCTACGGCATTGTTTTTAAAATGAACTACGCGCAACATAGACGCAGATCAGCATCACTATTCATCATTTGAATCTCACAAGAAAGCCAGCCCATGCCAGCCATCGCTCTGAATCACTACAATCTGCGCGCCCCGCGTGAACTGATGGAACAACTGAAAACATTTTATTGCGAGATGGTCGGTCTGAAACAAGGCGAACGTCCGCCGTTTAACAGTTTCGGCTATTGGCTCTACGCAGGCGAGCACCCGGTTCTGCATTTAAGTGAAACCAGACCCGGCCAATTGCTGGATATCAGCCCCATGACGACGTTCGATCATGCTGCCTTTAGCTGTGTGAACCAAGCGGAAATGGAAGCGCGATTAGCGACGCATGAAGTGCAATACAAACTAGTCCAGGTTCCCTTAACCGGGCAAACGCAAATCTTTTTTAAAGATCCGGCTGGGAATGGGGTTGAACTTAATTTTGCGTAAGCGCCGCTATCGACGTCTGAGCGAGACTAAGCCGCACACGGACGCCCTTCTTTGCGTAAAATCCGCATCCTCACTATTCAATAGGCATCACCATGGAACTCGACGAACCGCTGTCAGATAAAGAATTTGATGAATTAGACGACTTTTTGCTCTCTGAGCGCTGCGGCGAGGAGAGTATGACGATGGACACCTTGCACGGCTATCTGACGGCGTTAGTTGTTGGCCCGGAGCAAGTCTTGCTGGGTGAATGGCTGCCGCACGTCTGGGGGCCATCGCTCAAAGATGCGCCGAAGTTTAAATCCGACAAAGAATTCGAACGCACCGTCGGCCTGATCGCCCGCTATATGAATGAAATCGCGGTCACGCTGGAAGTTGCCATCCAGGAATACGAACCGCTGTTTTGCGAATTCGAGCATGAAGGCAAGCCGCTGCTGGATGGCGAGGCATGGGCCTGGGGCTTCTGGGAAGGGATTAATCTGCGGGCTGCAGCGTGGGAGCCGATCTGGACGTCGAACTTATCCGCTGTGGTACGACCAATTTATCTGCTGGGTGCGGAGGAGTTGGAAGAAGAAGAAATGCGGCTGCGCGAAGATCCGGTACAGCGTCACAAATTGACGGTGGAGGTCGAGGCTGCGATTCCTGAGATTTATCGCTACTGGCTGCCGAACCGTAAATCTGCTGTCAAAACGATTCAGCGTGAAACACCAAAAGTCGGGCGCAATGATTTGTGTGGCTGTGGGAGTGGTAAGAAATTCAAAAAATGTTGTGGGGCGGGGCTGGCTGAGGAATAAGCCGATCGATCTGATCGATCGCCATGGGCATCAAAAAAGGACGGTAATGCCGTCCTTTTTTGATTTTCGCTCACATTTCGGCCCGATGAACCGGGGCCCGGGCCGAAGTACTTACTCCTTAATGAAATGCTCGCGGTAATATTTCAATTCCTCAATCGACTCCAGAATATCGGCTAGAGCAGTATGTTTTTGATGCTTCTTGAAGCCGCTTGCCAGCTCCGGCTTCCAACGACGGCATAGTTCTTTGAGCGTCGATACATCCAGATTGCGGTAATGAAAGAATGCTTCAAGCTTAGGCATGGTGCGCACCATGAAGCGTCGATCCTGGCAAATCGTATTGCCGCACATCGGCGATTTGCCTTTTGGTACGTATTTTTGCAAGAAGGTGATCAGCTCGCCTTCGGCATCGGCTTCGGACACGGTGGAGGTTTTTACGCGCTCGATCAAACCCGAGCGACCGTGCGTACCTTTATTCCAGGCGTCCATCCCGTCCATCAATTCATCCGCCTGATGAATCGCAAAAACCGGTCCCTCGGCCAAAATATTCAATTGCGGATCGGTGACGACGACCGCGACTTCAATAATCCGGTCGCCGTCAGGGTCTAGCCCGGTCATTTCCATATCAACCCAGATCAGGTTGAATTCATTGGGCCGCACAGGTGTCGTAACCGGTACAACCGGTGCAGATGGTGCGGATGAATCGGTAGCTTGTGACATAATTGTTCTCTTTACTATTTATCGGGAAACGCGCTGAGATATCTAGGAATAACACAACATTTGATGCCGCTGGGGCGATGTTGCATCAGTCCGGCAGTCGCGTATTTTCTCACATAGGGTGCCCATGTCTTCACTTGCATTTTCAGTATTATTTATCGTTTTTTTAGCAACCAGTATCTCGGTACGCTTTTGGCTCGGTTCTCGCCAGATTCGCCACGTGCTCACGCATCGTAGCGCAGTCCCGGCCGAATTCGCGGAAAGAATTCCTTTGGCTGCGCATCAAAAAGCCGCTGATTACACCGTTGCCAAGACCAAATTCAGCCTTTTCGGCCTGTTTGTGAATGCGGCGGTCTTGATCGGCTTTACCTTGCTGGGCGGTTTGCAATGGCTGTCCGGCACTTTGTTTGGCTGGGCGGGCCCCGGCATGATCTATCAACTTAGTCTGCTATTAGCGTTTGCGGTCATTTCGGGTGCGATCGATTTACCGATTGAATACTACAAACAGTTCGTCCTGGAAGCCCGTTACGGCTTCAACAAAATGACCCGCAAGTTATTTTTCATCGATCTGTTAAAAAGTACCCTGCTTGGCGCAGTCATTGGCCTGCCACTGATTTGGGTGGTCCTGATGCTGATGGCTACATCCGGCGATCTTTGGTGGTTTTATGCATGGCTGGTCTGGAGCGGGTTTCAATTGTTGATGCTAATTTTGTTTCCTTCCGTCATCGCGCCCATGTTCAATAAATTCACACCATTGACCGACGACAGCTTGCGCGCCCGTATTGAAGGCTTGATGCAGCGGGTCGGCTTTGCCTCCAAAGGTTTATTCGTCATGGACGGCTCGAAACGCAGCGCCCACGGCAATGCGTATTTCTCCGGCTTTGGCGCCAATAAACGCATCGTTTTTTTCGATACGCTGTTAGCGCGTCTGGCCCCACATGAAATTGAAGCGGTGCTGGCGCATGAACTGGGCCATTTCAAACTCAAACATATCGTTAAACGCATCGTGGTGATCTTTGCTGTGTCGCTGGTGTTTTTAGCTTTGTTGGGCTATTTGAAGCAGCAATTGTGGTTTTTCACCGGTCTCGGCGTGAATCCCCTGCTATTGACCGATCTGTCGAACAACAATGCGATGGCGTTGATTTTATTTATGCTGGCGCTGCCGATTTTTACCTTTATGTTGTCGCCGCTGTCATCGATCACGTCGCGCAAACATGAATTTGAAGCCGATGCGTTTGCCGCCAAATACACCAATGCCGACGATCTCGTAGCCGCATTAGTCAAGCTCTATGAAGACAATGCATCGACCTTGACGCCGGACCCGCTGCATTCGGCGTTCTACGATTCGCACCCGCCTGCCGCCGTCCGGATTAAAAAACTGCTCGCGACAAAACTGAGCGCCCGGCATGGTTGATCACTACAAACCGAAGCCAGGCAAAGCCGCTAAAGCCAGTATCGCCAACGCTGTTGGCGTAGTCATCGCGGCCCACGGACGCCACTATCTGGTGCAGGCGATGGTGGACGGCGCGTCATTAAAGCTCCACTGCGTCACCCGCGGCAAGAAGAGCGATGTTGCTGTTGGCGACAAGGTCAATCTAAATATGACTTCGCAAAATCAGGCCGTCATTGAATCCATTGGCGAGCGTCGTAGCCTGCTGTACCGCTCGGATCAATACAAATCGAAGTTGCTGGCCGCCAACGTTACCCAATTATTTATTGTGGTGGCAACCGAGCCCGGCTTTACCGACGATCTGATTTCGCGTGCGCTGGTGGCTGCCGAAGCTGCCGGTGTGCAGGCCCATATTATTTTGAACAAGACCGATGTCACCGCCTCGCTACCGAGAGCGCGTGAACGCTTGCTTCCTTATGCCAATCTGGGTTATCCGGTGCACGAAGTCTCTGCAACCGGTATGCCGGAGCAAACCTGTGCCACCATGATGCCGCTGCTGGAAGGCCAATCGTCTATTCTGATCGGTCAGTCCGGCATGGGTAAATCATCCATCATTAATCTGATCGTGACCGATGCCGACATTGCCACACGGGAAATCTCTGCGGCATTGGATACCGGTAAACACACCACGACATTTACCCGATTGTATGAAGTCCATCCCGGCACCAACGATGAAACTTACATCATCGACTCGCCGGGATTTCAGGAGTTTGGCTTGTATCAACTCAGCGAAGGCATGCTGGAACGGGCGTTTCGTGAATTTGAGCCGTTTCTTGGCAAATGTAAGTTCTATAACTGCCATCATTTAACAGAGCCAAGTTGCGCCGTTCTGGAGGCACTGCAGACAGGAAAAATTGCCCCGATGCGCCATCAACTCTATAAACAACTGTTGCATGAATCATCACAAACACTTTATTGAGCTGTAAGCGATTGTTTATGCCCGCTTTTGCTTCTCCTTGCCCCTTATGAGGGTATCTTTTTAAGCATAATCCCTTATAATCGATCAGGTTAGAAACTTCGGCGGCAGCCCAAAACTGACCGCCATTTTCATTTATGACCATCAAACACTACCTGCAATTTTCCGACTTCACGCTCGATGAATACGCGTACGTCATTGAACGTACCCGCATCATCAAACGCAAGTTTAAAAATTACGAGCCGCATCATCCCCTGCTGGACCGCACGCTGGTCATGGTGTTCGAGAAAAATTCGACCCGCACCCGTTTGTCGTTCGAAGCCGGTATGCATCAGCTCGGGGGTGCGGCGATCTATCTCAATACCCGCGACAGCCAACTCGGACGCGGTGAGCCGGTAGAAGACGCCGGGCAGGTCATGTCCCGCATGTGCGACATCATCATGATCCGCACCTTCGGTCAGGACATCATCGAACGCTTTGCCGCCAACTCACGCGTACCGGTCATCAATGGCCTGACCAACGAATATCATCCCTGCCAGGTACTGGCCGACGTGTTCACCTTTATTGAACAGCGCGGGTCAATAACCGGCAAGACGGTCGCCTGGATCGGCGACGCCAACAATATGCTGTACTCATGGCTGCAAGCGGCGCAGGTATTCGACTTTCACGTCAATATCTCCACGCCAAAAGGCTACGATCTCGATCCGACATTGGTCAGCGCCGACAGCAAGCAGTACACCGTCTTCGGCAACCCTTCCGATGCGTGCGAAGGTGCACATTTAGTGACGACCGACGTCTGGACCAGCATGGGTTACGAAGCCGAAAATACCGCTCGCCTGAAAGCCTTCGACGGCTGGATCGTCGATCAGGCCAAAATGGCGCGCGCGCAACCAGACGCCCTCTTCATGCATTGCCTGCCCGCACATCGCGGCGAAGAAGTCTCAGCGGAAGTCATCGACGGCCCGCAATCGGTGGTCTGGGATGAGGCGGAGAATCGTCTCCACGTACAGAAGGCGCTGCTGGAATATCTGGTCGTGGGACGAATCGAATCCTGATATTTTAAAGACGCAACCTAAACGAATACCCGAATACAAATCAACACTGAAACATTAGAAAGCGAATCATGAGCGACGTAAAAAAAGTAGTGCTCGCCTATTCCGGCGGTCTCGACACTTCAGTCATTTTGAAATGGCTGCAAGATAATTATCAATGTGAAATCGTCACCTTCACCGCCGATCTGGGCCAGGGCGAAGAGTTGGAACCGGCGCGTCAAAAAGCGTTGAAATTCGGCATCAAGCCAGAAAACATCTACATCGACGACGTGCGTGAAGAGTTCGTGCGCGACTTCGTCTTCCCGATGTTCCGCGCCAACACCGTCTATGAAGGCGAATACCTGCTAGGCACGTCGATTGCGCGTCCATTAATCGCTAAACGCTTAATCGAAATCGCCCGCGAAACCGGCGCAGATACGATCTCGCACGGTGCCACAGGCAAAGGCAACGATCAAGTCCGCTTCGAACTTGGCGCATATGCCTTGATGCCTAACGTCAAAGTCATTGCACCGTGGCGCGAGTGGGATTTGCTCTCGCGTGAAAAACTGCTGCAGTACGCGCAAGACGCCGGTATCGAAATTGACATGAAACACAAAAACGGCGGCGCACCGTATTCGATGGACGCCAACTTGCTGCACATCAGCTTTGAAGGCCGTCATCTGGAAAACCCAAGTGCCGAAGCCGAAGAAAGTATGTGGCGCTGGACCGTCAGCCCGGAAGCAGCACCAGACCAGGCCGAATACCTTGATATCGAATACGAAAAAGGCGACATCGTTGCCCTCAACGGCCAGCGCATGTCGCCTGCGACCGTACTGACAGAACTCAACCGCCTCGGCGGCAAGCATGGTATCGGTCGTCTGGATCTGGTCGAAAACCGTTTCGTCGGCATGAAGTCACGCGGCTGCTACGAAACCCCGGGCGGCACCATCATGCTGCGCGCGCATCGCGCCATTGAATCGATCACACTGGACCGCGAAGTTGCGCATCTGAAAGATGATTTGATGCCCCGTTATGCATCGATGATTTATAACGGTTTCTGGTGGGCACCAGAGCGTCTGGCACTGCAAACCCTGATCGATCAAACCCAACTCAGCGTCAATGGCTGGGTCCGGATCAAGCTCTACAAAGGCAACGTCATCGTGGTCGCACGCGACTCTAAAACCGATTCTCTGTTCGACATGAAAATTGCGACTTTTGACGAAGACGGCGGCGCATACAATCAGGCCGATGCTGGCGGTTTTATCAAACTCAATGCCTTGCGTTTGCGCATTGCGGCGAATGCGCGTAACCAGCGCGGCTGATAACATCTGACACTGATACAAAAAAAATCCCTGTTGAGATATCTCAACAGGGATTTTTTATTGCATAGCCATCAGCAATCTTTATGCAGCGCAGGACATGAAATGTGCGCAGCCTTCACTTCCAACCATGCACCACTAAACTACTAGAAGGTTTCCCTATGAGTATCCAATTCGATAACGTATCGGTCCTAAAACAAGCCAGCGTCTACTTTGACGGTAAATGTATTTCGCACACCATCATTCTTGAGAATGGCGTCAAAAAAACCCTCGGCGTCATTCTTCCGTCAACCCTGACATTCAATACCGACGGGGCTGAAATCATGGACGTCACCAGCGGAATCTGTCAGGTGCGTCAAAAAGATCAAGCGTTGTGGACTAAATATGTTGCAGGTGACAGCTTTAGTATTGCCGCCAACTCCAGCTTCGATATTGAAACCATTGAGACCCTGAACTACGTCTGCCATTACGCATAAATACACCCGCCCCGGCGATGATTAACATCCATCCCGGGGCAACGTTTTACGACAGATTTACAACGCAAGCAAACTACGCAACCTTCCGCTCCGTCTCCACCTCAGCACGCAACCGTCGCGCAGCCAACACCATATTTTCCAACGCTGCATACGTCTCCGGCCAGGCCCGCGTTTTTAAACCGCAATCAGGATTAACCCATAGCCGTTGATCGGGAATCACACCCCGCGCTTTGCGCAACAAGCGCTCCATTTCATCGACTTGCGCTACCCGTGGCGAATGGATGTCATAGACGCCGGGACCGATATCGTTGGGATACGCAAAGTCACCAAAACCTTCTAACAGCTCCATATCCGAACGCGAAGTTTCGATCGTGATCACGTCCGCATCCATAGCGGCTATCCACGGCAAAATATCGTTAAATTCCGAGTAGCACATATGCGTATGTATCTGAGTTTCATCCGTCACACCGGCGGCGCTGATTTTGAAGACGCGCACGGCCCAATCCAGGTAGTGCTTCCAGTCCCGCGCCTTGAGCGGCAAGCCTTCGCGAAACGCTGGCTCGTCGATCTGAATCATGCCGATACCGGCTTTTTCCAGATCGCAGACTTCATCCCGTAAGGCCAACGCGATTTGCAATGCTGTCGTTTCACGCGGCTGATCGTCACGCACAAACGACCATTGCAGCATCGTCACCGGACCAGTCAGCATGCCTTTCATCGGCTTGGCGGTCAGGGTCTGCGCAAACTGACTCCAGCCTACCGTCATCGCTTCCGGGCGATACACATCGCCGTAAATCACAGGCGGTTTGACGCAGCGTGAACCATAACTTTGAACCCAGCCGTTGGCGGTAAACGCATAGCCCCACAACTGTTCGCCGAAGTATTCCACCATATCGTTGCGTTCCGGCTCGCCGTGCACCAAGACGTCCAGACCCAGCTCTTCCTGTTTCTGCACCACCAGACGAATCTCATTGCGCATTTGATCGAGATAATCCAGATGCCCGATTTCACCACGTTTGTAAGCGGCACGCGACTGACGGATTTCTGCGGTCTGCGGGAAGGAGCCTATCGTTGTGGTCGGAAACAACGGCAGATCAAATTTCTTTTGTTGCTTGTTAATGCGCGTCTCGAATCCACTGGTCCGCTCTGCATGCGCCGCTGTCACTTCGGCTAGGCGTTTTTGCACCAGTGGATTATGAATGCGCGTGGAGCTACTACGGCTAGCCAACGCCGCCCGTGAAGCGACAAACTCTGCCTCCACTTCTTTGGCGCATGCAGAGGCTGGATCAGTATTCAACGCTTCTTTCAGCGCGACGATTTCTGAGAGTTTTTGGGTCGCAAATGACAGCCAGCTTTTTAGCTCTTGATCGAGCTTGTCTTCATGCTTCAGATCGACCGGTACGTGCAGTAACGAGCAACTCGATGCCACCCACAAACGATCGCCGAGTTGCGCTTGCAAGGGCTTGAGTCTGGTCAGGATGGTGTCCAGATCGCTACGCCACAGATTGCGGCCATCGACCACGCCAACCGACAACACTTTGTCTTGCGGCCAGTTGGCAACAAACGCATCCAGCTGATCCGCGCCGCGCACCAGATCCAGATGCACACCCATGACTGGCAAGTCGCGCAACAACGCGGCGTGCGTTTGGACTTCGCCAAAATACGTGGTCAACAGCAATGGCGGGGCCGATGCGGTCAGCGCACCATAAGCAGGGGAAAAAGCCTGCACCCACGCGCTATCGAGTTCCAACGCCAGAATCGGTTCATCAATTTGCACCGCATTCACGCCTGCGGCCTGCAAACGTGTCAGCAACGTTTGATAACCGGCAATGACCTTCGGCAACAGATCGAGTTTGTGCGTCAGGCCTGATTTGATCTTGCCCAGATACAACAAGGTCAGGGGTCCGACCAGTGCTACCTTGGCCTGATGCCCCAGCGCTTGCGCTTCGGCAATCTCGTCGAATAGCCAATCTACGCCGCCATCAAATTGGGTTTCAGGGTTCCATTCCGGGACTAAATAGTGATAATTGGTATCAAACCATTTCGTCATTTCCATCGCGAAATGTTGTTTATTCCCGCGCGCCAGCGTGAAATAGTCCGCCAGCGTCAGTTGCTTGGCATCAAACCCGAACCGCTGTGGAATCGCTCCCAGCAATGCCAGCGTGCCCAACACCTGGTCATACCAGGCAAAATCGCCCACGGTCACCACATCAAGGCCCGCATCTGCCTGCGCTTTCCAATGACGGGCACGCAGCGTTGCGCCCGTCTCACGTAGGGCTGTCTCGTCGGATGCGCCCTTCCAGAACGATTCTTGCGCAAATTTCAACTCGCGCTGTGCGCCGATGCGCGGAAAACCCAAAACGTGTGCTAATGCCATTACTTTTCTCCAAATATTTAAGTGCGTGGGTAGCATAGTGTCGCAACTTCAACTATGATTCAAACGACAAATTTTAAGAATCAACTTGAATTTCATTCATAGTCAACAACATGCAATCGATCCTCGAACTCCGTCACCTAAAAACCCTGCGCGCCCTGCGTGAAGCCGGTAATCTGTTACGCGCAGCCACGCTGCTCAACGTCACCCAATCGGCGTTATCGCATCAAATCAAACAACTCGAAGACCATCACGGCACGACGCTTTTCGAACGTAAATCGGTACCGGTCCGCTTCACCCCAGCTGGCGAACGCCTGCTCAAACTAGCTGATACCGTGCTGCCGCAAGTGGCCGAAAGCGAACGCGATCTGGTCCGCATGGCGCAAGGTGTGGCCGGGCAATTGCGCATTGCCGTGGAATGCCACACTTGCTTTGACTGGCTGATGCCGGCGATGGACATTTTTCGCAAGCGCTGGCCGGAGGTGGAGTTGGATATCGTCTCCGGCTTTCAGGCCGATCCGGTGGGCTTGCTGTATGAACACAGAGCCGACATCGCCATCGTGGCGGAAATCGATCTCGATGAAAAAGTCGATTACCACCCTTTATTTAGTTTCGAAATCGTCGCCTTGCTAGCCCACGATCACCCGCTGGCTGAGCGCCCGTATCTGGTGGCAGAGGATTTTGCGACCGATACTTTAATTACGTATCCCGTGCCTGACGACATGCTCGACGTCGTGCGTCAGGTCATGAAACCAGCTGGCATCACCACGGCGCGCCGCACGACCGAGTTGACGGTTGCGATGCTGCAATTGGTAGCGAGCCGACGCGGGGTTGCGACCTTGCCGATGTGGGCTGCGCAAAACTATGTCAATCGGGATTACGTGCTGTCCAAGCGGATTACGCCGACAGGATTGATCGGCAAACTGTACGCCGCTTGTTTGCCGGAAGCGTCGGTAAAACCGTATCTGGCCGATTTTGTCAGTACCACGCGTGAGAGCTGTTATTTAAATTTATTGAATGTGGAATTGCTGTGAATATTCAACAAAAACAACCAAACAAGCATCAAACAACCTCGCTGGCACTCTTTTGTAAAGTCGTCGATAACTTTGGCGACATTGGCATTTGCTGGCGTTTGGCGCGGCAATTAGAGCAGGAACACGGTATCGCCGTGACCTTATGGGTAGACGATTTACAGAGTTTTCAGCGCATTTGTCCAGAGGTCGTGATCGACAGCCCGATGCAACAAATTAGCAACGTCACGGTACGCCATTGGCGCGATCAAAACGGCGTCTTTTCTGCTGACGATATCGCCGACATCGTCATTGAATTCTTTGCCTGTGACATCCCGCCTCCCTATATTGCGGCCATGGCGCAGCGCACGCCGCATCCGGTGTGGCTCAATCTGGAGGGGCTGAGTGCTGAGGCGTGGGTTGAGGGTTGCCATACTTTGTCGTCGCCGCAACCGCTGTCGTTGACCAAGTATTTTTTCTTTCCCGGCTTCAACAGTAAAACTGGCGGCTTGCTGCGTGAATCCACGCTGCAACAACAGCGCCATGCATTTCAACGCCACCCAACTGCAATGGCTGCTTTTCTCGGGCAGTTTGGCGTCACGCCAGCGGAGATGGCGTCTCTCAAAGTTTCCTTATTCTGCTATCCGCAGGCGCCAGTGTCGGCCTTATTTGCGGCATGGCAACGTAGTGCTGCGCCAGTGACTTGTTTTGTCCCCGAAGGCGTTGCGGTTGAGGCTGTGCAAGCATTTCTTGGCGGCCTGGCGAGCGTAGGCGCAACGGCGACGCGTGACGCCTTAACCGTGCGTGTGCTGCCTTTTATTGCGCAGCCGGACTACGACAAACTGCTGTGGGCGTGCGATCTCAATTTTGTGCGCGGTGAAGACTCCTTCGTCCGTGCGCAATGGGCGGGCAAGCCGTTTATCTGGCATATCTATCCGCAAGACAACAATTTGCATCACGTTAAATTGAACGCTTTTTTGCAATGCACTACCGCCAAAACCGAGCATTTGATTGCGCTCGCTTTGGCCTGGAATGCTGCCGAGGATAAAGATTTTGCCAGGACTTGGCCGCTGTTTGCCGCTGACTTGACAAAAATTGCCAGCATGTCTGTGGATTGGGAGCGTCAAATGGCGGAAAATGGCGACTTGGCCGCTAATTTACTAAAATTTGCCGCCACAGTGCGTTAAGCGATGCGCGAAATTGCGTTAGAATGTACGGCTAATTTTTAAGGCATTTCAAAATTCAATCATACGTGGGCTTGCGGTGTTTTTCGCTAGTAGGCTACAGATGATTCTTGTGTAACCTACTTTTTACGACTACTCGCTATGAAACCTGCAAAAGAAATTCGTGTTGGCAACATCATTATGGTTGACAGTAAGCCTATGATCGTTTTGCGCTCCGACATCAATGGCTCGAGCCGCACCGGCTTTACCTACAAATGGAAGATGAAAAATCTTCTGACCAATAGCCCACAAGAAAACGTTTTCCGCGGCGATGACAAGTTTGATGTCGTTGTACTCGATAAAAAACCGGTCACGTATTCTTATTTCGCTGATCCATTGTTTGTATTTATGGATGCTGAATACGAGCAGTACGAAATTGAAGAAGAGAATTTGGGCGATGCCTTGCATTACCTGAAAGACGGCATGGAATGCGAAGCGGTGTTTTACGATGGCAAAGCCATTTCAGTCGAACTCCCAACGACCATCGTGCGCCAGATCATTTACTCAGAGCCAGCAGTCAAAGGCAATACTTCAGGCAACGTTCTGAAAGAAGCCAAGATCGAAAATGCAGTTGAAGCGCATCGTCACACCGTTCAAGTGCCATTGTTTGTGAGCCAGGACGATATGATTGAAATCGATACGCGTACGAATGAATACAAAAAAGTTGTGCGTAACTAATTTTTGAATTGTAGTTATAAAAATGCCCCGTAGTCGTGATGACTTACGGGGCATTTTTTTATGTCTGCATTTTCAGTTATTCGGTTTTTCCCAGCATCGTAAAAATACTCGAAAAATCCAGTCCGCCTGCACCGCTCTTGCTATGAATATCGTAGAGATTGCGGGCTAGTGATCCTAGCGGGATGCTGCTGCCGGTTGACAGTGCATTTTCCATCGCCAGTCCCAAATCCTTTAGCATCAAATCGACGCCGAATCCGCCGCTGTAATCTTTCGATGCGGGGGCGTTTTCCATTACGCCGGGGCATGGGTTATAGACTTCCAGCGCCCAGTTGCGGCCTGAGCTTTTGGCCATCACGTCGGATAACACTTTTGGGTCCATTCCGTTAGCCATGCCTAGCCGGATGGCTTCGGAGGTGCCTATCATCAGAATGCCTAGCAGCATGTTATTGCAGACTTTGACGGTTTGACCGGCACCGCTTTGGCCGGCGTGGAAAATGGCTTTGCCCATTTTTTCGAGGAGGGGTTTGGCCAGACTGAATCCTTCTTCTGAGCCGCCGACCATGAAGGTGAGCGTGCCTGCTGTTGCGCCGCCTGTGCCACCTGAGACTGGGGCGTCTAGCATGGTGTAGCCTTTTTCGCTTGCAGCGGCGGCTACTTTGCGGGCGCTGTCGGGAGCGATTGTTGAGCAGTCTATTAGCAAGGTGCCGGGTTGGGCCTGGGCGAGGATACCGTTGTCGCCGAAGTAGGCGGACTCTACGTGGCGGCTCGCTGGCAGCATTGTGATGATGATGTTTGCTGTTTTGATTGCGGCGTTGAGGTTGGTGTTGGTTTGGCCGCCGCCTGCTATGAATTTTTCTATGCTGGCGGGGAGCAGGTCATGGCCGCTGACGGGGATTCCGGCGCGGACCAGGTTTAGTGCCATTGGGAGGCCCATGTTGCCTAGTCCTATGAAGACTACTTTGTTGTTCATTTTGAGGGTCCTTTTTTAGTCGGGTTATGCTTTGAGTAGGCTGTTTCGGTCGGTGATCGTTGATCGTCGGTAATTGAAACGGTTACTACTCCGTGGAGGCTTGTCGGGGGCGGCCCGACAGCCGGTCACTTTCTTTTGCTTCGCCAAAAGAAAGTAACCAAAGAAAAGGCGACCGCAGATGCCGCTGCCGCTTCGCGGTCCCCACATTTTCCTACCGCCAGCCGGGTCTGATGACCAACTCGCCTTCGGCTCAAACATGTCATCAGCCTGATCCGTCTGGCGGTAGGAAAATGTGGCAGCGTCATATGACGGGGCAGGTCAACTGCCAATTCAAAAGCAAAGGCAACTGCCACTTCAAAAACAACGTCAACTGTGGCTGCGCCTGCAAGGTCAAAAGCAACTACCACTTCAAAAGCAACTGCAACTGTGGCTGCGCCTGCAAACTCACAAACAACTTCAAAGGTGGCTGCGCCTGCAAGGTCAAAAGCAACGTCAAAAGTGGCTGCGCCTGCAACGTCAACTGCAAAAACCACAACTTGATTAGCGTGATTTAATCCGCTACAAATTGTCTCCGCTTATTGGAAAAAACATCATTCAGCACAAAATTTTCTGTTCATCAAAAAACTAGCTGTAAACACTTACAGCTTCAATTTTATGAACAGAGTAGTACATTTTTTTTGCTGAGTGTTCAACAGTCAGTAAAGGAATATATAAATATCAGGTACTTATTTATGCTGAAAAATGAATAAGAAATATTTATGAACGAATTCCTTTAAGCCAGGTGAACGTTGTTTATATTTAATCCATGTTATTTAAAATGAAAGCTTGAATACGATATGAAAAAACTATCTATCTGTGGATGTGCCATATTTCTAATAACTATGAGCGGGATGTCATTTGCTGAAGACAAAATGACTCCTCAAGAATGTGCCAAATTGCAAGCTCTTAGTCTTTACCCACATTTCAACTCACTGCCAGAAGCTTTTCGCGATGGTGTTTTAAAAGTCCTGAAAGAAGACTGCGCAATGTAATCTTCTTCGCCAACAAATAATTTATTTCATCGAAATCGTCGTATTAATCTGCCCACCATCATCGTCCGGCGCAAACCAGCGTGCTGTGACGGTTTTGGTCTGGGTCCAGAATTGCACAGCCTGTTTGCCGTTTGGTCCCAAATCACCCAGCTTAGAGGCGCGGGAGCCGGTGAAGCTGAAGTACGCTACCGGGACCGGGATCGGAACGTTGATGCCGATTTGGCCGACGTCGATTTCGTTTTGGAATTTGCGGGCTGACCAGCCGGAGGCGGTAAAGATGGATGTGCCGTTGCCGTTTGGATTGGCGTTGATGAAGGCGATTGCTTCATCTAGTGTTTCGAGCTCGATTAAGCACATCGCCGGGCCGAAAATCTCTTGGGCATAGATATCCATCTCGGCTTTGACGCCTGAGAAAATTGTCGGGCCGACGAAATTGCCTTCTGTGTATCCGGCGACCTGACAGTTACGACCGTCTAACAGCAGGTCTGCTCCCTGCTCTACGCCGCTGCTGATCAAACGTTCGGTGCGGGCCTTGGCGGCTTTCGATACCATCGGGCCGAGGTCTGCTGTACGGTCGCTGCCGGGGCCAATTTTGAGTGAGCGTGAGCGGGCTACGATCTCTGGTATCCATTCTTTGGATTTACCAACCAGTATGACTACCGAGTTGGCCATGCAGCGTTGACCGGCGGCACCGAAGGCTGCGCCTAGCAAGTTGTTGATGGCTTGGTCTTTGTTTGCGTCTGGTAACACGATGCAGTGGTTTTTGGCACCCATCATGCATTGCGCACGTTTGCCTGATTCGCTGGCGCGGCGATAGATGTGCGTGCCGACGTTGGTTGAGCCGATGAAGGAAACCGCTTTGATGTCCGGGTGATCGCACAGCATGTTGGCAACGTCCGGGCCGCCGTGGACGACGTTTAAGACGCCCGGTGGCAAACCGGCTTGCTGGGCTAGTTCGACTAGAAATAGCGATGCTGACGGATCTTGCTCGGATGGTTTCAGTACGAAAGTATTGCCGCATGCGACGGCGACGGGAAACATAAAACACGGCAGCATGACCGGAAAATTGAAGGCGGTGATCCCGGCACCGACGCCTATCGGTTGATGGATGGTGTAGACATCGACACCGGTGGCGGCGTTTTCTGCCAGTTCGCCTAGCTGCAAGGAGGTAATCGAGCAGGCGTGTTCGACCACTTCGAGGCCGCGCATGATTTCGCCTTCTGCGTCGGGCAGGGTTTTGCCATGTTCACGGGTAATCAACTCCGCTAATGGGGCGATATTTTCACGCAGGAGCTGCTGAAACTTCAGCATGATGCGCATGCGTTGGCCTAGCGATGTATTGCGCCAGCTACGGAATGCCTGCTTGGCGGTTGCGACCGCTTCGTCGACTTCTGCTTTCGTTGCGAACGGGACGCGGGCGACGACTTCTTGCGTGGCCGGATTGAGGACGTCGCGCCATTCTGTGCTGGTGGACTGGACCGCTTTACCGTTGATGTAAAGGGTGACATTGGGGATCGTTATTTGGGACATCAAAGCTTTCCTTCAAAAAATATAACTACATTAGCGCGGATAAAAGCCGGGATTTATGAGCTTGCTACTGCCGGCTTCACCAACGGGCAAGACGCATCCATCGGCTTAAATGCCTGCTCTGCGGGAATCGTCGATAACAGCTTCAGATAATCCCAAGGGGCTTTCGATTCCGCCGGGGTTTTGACTTGATACAAATACATATCGTGAATGACCCGACCGTCAGGACGAATCGAGGCATTGCGCATGACGGCATCTTGAATCGGGATTTCACGCATTTTTTGCGCGACAATTTTTGCGTCGTGGGATTTGGTTGCAGCAGCTGCTTTTAAATAATGGTAGACGCTGGAATACACACCGGCATGGACCATGGTTGGTTTGTTGCCCTTATCCAGCGCTTCAAACCGTTTGGCAAAACTGCGCGTGTCATTATCGAAATCCCAATAGAAACCATCGGTATAGACCAAACCCTGCGCATCTTTTAAACCGAGTGCGTGCACATCCGACAAAAACACCAGCAGCGCAGCCAGACGCTGATCCTTGCTGCCAACACCAAACGAGCGCGCTTGTTTGATGGCGTTGACGGTGTCCTGACCGCCGTTTGCCAGTCCGATGACTTGCGCCTTGGAGCTTTGTGCTTGCAGCAAAAATGACGATAAATCGCTGGCATTGAGCGGATGCCTGACTGAGCCCACCACCGTACCGCCTAAGCGTTTAACAACCTCACTGGCATCTTTTTCCAGCGAAGTACCAAAGGCGTAATCGACGGTGATGAAGTACCAGGATTTTTGTCCCATGTTCGTCAGTGCAGCAGCGGCCCCGGCGGCTTGCGAATAGGTATCGAACATCCAGTGAAAGCCTGTTGGCGCGCATTCGGCGTTGGTCAGCACGGTGGTAGCAGGGCCGCTATACATGGCAATGCCGCCCTTCTCGCGAACCAGCCGTTGCACCGCGAGTGCGACCGACGAATTGGTCAGATCGGCAATCGCGTCAACATGATCGCGGTCCAGCCATTCGCGCGCTTTGGAGGCACCGATATCGGCTTTGTTCTGATGATCGGCGCTCAATAATTCGATTTTCATGCCTTTGCACTCGGCCTTCATGCAATCCTCAATCGCCATTTTGGCCGCCACCACCGAACCGGGGCCGCCCATGCTGGAATACGGCCCTGACATATCGGTCAATATCCCAACTTTGTAGATATCCGGCGCTTGGGCGTGGGACAGACTTGCGCTGGTCAATAAAGCCAATGCAAAACAGCGTGAAAATACTTTTGGAAGCCGGATAGGCATGGTTGTCTCCTGATTTTTATTAATATAGTCCGGCTATTCTGCATGTGCATTATTATTGGGACAATAGACATTAATCCACAATGGCTTTGCATTTTTACAAAGCAATCTTTATAGAGAATACGAATGCTCGATTGGGACAACCTGCGCATATTTCTGGAGCTGACGCGTAGTCAGGGATTGGTGGACACGGCTAAAAAACTGGGGATAGACCATTCGACCGTCTCGCGCCGGATGCGGCGGTTTGAGGAGCAAGTCGGCAGTCAACTATTCGAACGCAACAATCAAGGCTATACCCTGACCGCCGAGGGCCATCGTCTGATTGAATACGCTGAACGGGTGGAGAGCACGATGTACGCTGCCGCTGAAGAGTTGAGCGGTCACAATCGTTTGCTGTCGGGACAAGTCAGACTGGGCGCGACCGAAGGTTTCGGGACCTTTGTGCTGGCTCCGCATCTGGCGCACTTTTGTGCCCGCCATCCACATATCAGCGTCGATTTGCTGCCTGTGCCGCGTTTTGTGAATTTATCCAAGCGTGAAGCCGATATCAGCGTCACCATTGAGCGCCCGCAAAGCGGCAATTACGTCGTCACCAAACTCACTCCCTACCTGCTCAAGCTATACGCCACGCCTGCTTATCTGGCTAATCACCCGGAGATCCGCACGGTGGAGGATTTGGCCAGCCATCCGTTTATCGGCTACGTCGACGATCTGGTCTTCACGGAAGAGCTGCGCTACAAGGAAAACGTGGCACCGTCGGCCTTCCGCGCTTTTCGCAGCACCAGCGTGATCGCCCAATACACTGCCGCGCGCCAGGGGCAGGGGTTGGCGATTTTGCCCTGCTTTCTGGCGCAGCAAAGCTGTGATCTGGTTCCGGTGCTGGACGGGCAATGCAATATTGAACGCACCTTCTGGCTGGTGGCCGCCACCGAGACGCGCAATGTTGCGCGGGTAGCCGCACTCTGGCGCTATCTGCGCGATGCGATTGAGCCGAACCGAGCTTTTTTGATGGGGGAGTCGCGGGAGATGGTGTGGCTTGACCGAGCTTAAGTATTCGAAAGATGTGCGAATACTGACAGCTTATATTTGGCAGGCCGAGCTCTATAGTTAAATGGTGAATTTTCACAATAAGGACGAGAAACATGTGGCCTGATGACAGGCACTTATTTTGACTCTCAAAATGCATGCCGAATGGCGAGCGACACATTTTTTGTACAGATTTGGGTAGTAGCGTCCTTAATTAATGTTCTCCAAAAATAAAGGTTTGATATGAAAAAGCTTTTGATTGGTGGCCTTACTGTTCTTTTTATCACTGCGAGTGGAATGTCTTTTGCGGCTTCGCCGGACATACCAACTTCGGGGAATTGCGCTACCTTGCAATCACTCCTTAGCCATGAAATGCCGGATTCCTGGCGCGCGATTCTTGTGACTATCCTGAAACAAGATTGTGGAGTGACCTCCTAAATTGCATATATGCCCCTGACCTGGTACTGCTAGTACGGCCTGGGGCATCTTTTTATATCGATAGAAATTGCCACAACGCTACCCTTAGCCTCCACCTGCCATTTCGCCCTCTCCCCTACACATTTCTTTTAAAAAATGTGCTTTTTTTTAAAGGCTCACAGCGCTCGCCGAGCCTGAATCAACCTGCCAGATACGCTATAATCGCGACTTCCCGGTCATGCCCAATTGCAGCCCTCGCTGCCGCAGCCATGCGCATTTTCCCGTTTTTTTCAATATCATCTAGGCAAGCGACCGCAATTGCTTGAACCACGCATCATGCAAGAACCCATTTCCGACCAAACCAGCGATCCATCGAGCGATCAGGCCGAGATTGTTGCCAAGAACATCTCACTAGAACACATCGCCAGCGAAGTCGGACGCCGCCGTACTTTCGGCATTATTTCCCACCCGGATGCTGGTAAAACCACGCTGACCGAGAAATTATTGCTGTTTTCGGGCGCGATTCAATTGGCCGGAACCGTCAAGGGCCGCAAAAGCGGGCGTCACGCCACCTCTGACTGGATGGAAATCGAAAAGCAGCGCGGCATTTCTGTCGCCAGCTCGGTCATGCAGTTTGAGTACCGTGATCACGTCGTCAACCTGCTCGATACCCCAGGTCACCAGGATTTCTCGGAAGATACTTATCGCGTGCTGACCGCCGTGGACTCGGCCCTGATGGTGATCGATGCCGCTAAAGGTGTAGAAACGCAAACCATCAAGCTGCTCAACGTTTGCCGTATGCGCAACACGCCTATCATCACGCTGATGAACAAAATGGATCGCGAAACCCGCGACCCGCTGGAGCTGCTCGATGAGCTCGAAACCGTACTGAAAATCCAATGTGCGCCCGTAACATGGCCAATCGGCATGGGTAAATCATTCCGAGGCGTATATCACTTGCTGCGCGATGAAGTCTTGCTGTTTGCGCCGGGCAACGAAAAAGCCGATCAAACCTTTGAAGTCATCAAAGGAATCGACAATCCGCGTCTGGACGACATGTTCCCGCGTGAGATTGAACAATTGCGTATGGAAGTCGAGCTAGTCCACGGCGCCTCCCACCCGTTCGACAAAGAAGCATTTTTGGCCGGTGTGCAAACACCGGTATTCTTCGGCTCCGCCATCAACAACTTCGGTATCCGCGAAATTCTCAATGCGCTCATCGATTGGGCGCAACCGCCGGGTGCACGCGATGCGACTATCCGTACCGTGGCCCCGACCGAACAGCCTTTTTCCGGCTTCGTCTTCAAGATTCAGGCAAATATGGACCCGGCCCATCGTGACCGGATTGCATTTTTGCGGGTCTGTTCCGGTCATTTTGAGCGCGGTATGAAAATCAAACATCTGCGCCTCAATCGTGAAATCAAAGTATCAAACGTCGTCACTTTTATGGCGTCGAGCCGCGAACAGGTGGAAGAAGCCTACGCTGGCGACATCATTGGCTTGCCTAACCACGGCAACATGCAGATCGGCGATAGTTTCTCTGAGGGTGAGTTGTTGCAATTCACCGGTATCCCCTACTTCGCGCCCGACTTTTTCCGCTCGGTACGGATACGCAATCCGCTCAAAATCAAGCAACTCCACAAAGGCTTGCAACAGTTGGGCGAAGAAGGCGCGATTCAGGTCTTCAAGCCGGTCGCCAGCAGCGATTTAGTTCTCGGTGGCGTGGGTGTTCTGCAATTTGAAGTCGTCGCCAGCCGTTTGCTAAACGAGTACGGCGTCGATGCCGTGTTCGAAGGCACCAGTATCAGCAGCGCGCGCTGGATTAGCTGCGATGACAAAAAAATGCTGGCTGATTTCGAAAGATCGTCTGCCGGTAATTACCTTGCCCACGACGCCGCTGGCAATCTGGCGTACCTTGCCAGCTCCGGCGTCAATCTACGATTGGCGCAAGAACGCTGGCCACTGATCACCTTCCATGAAACCCGTGAACATGCCGTGAAGTTGACATAAATAAACTGTCATCAATCTGGCGTTTCCAGGTAAAACCAAATGCTCAGACGTAAAAAAACGGTCCATCGGACCGTTTTTTTACGTCAAACCGAATCGATAGTCTGTATCTGGTTTAACTATTTTGCATTAACTTAAGCTGCCGCTTTCGCAGGAATGACATCCGAAACCGGACGCTCAAGGTCTGGATCAATCTTGCCATCGAGTTGCTGATGCAAGCGCACTTCATCAAGATCGCCAGACCATTTTGCTACCACTAGCGTAGCGACGCCATTACCGACAGTATTGGTCAAGGCCCGCGCTTCGGACATGAAGCGGTCGATACCCAATATCAGCGCCAAACCTTCCACCGGTACGTGACCAACTGTGGATAAAGTCGCAGCAAGTACGATAAAGCCGCTACCGGTGACGCCAGCAGCACCTTTTGACGTCAGCAACAATACCAGCAGTAACGTCACCTGATGCCAGATCGTCAGCGGGGTATCGGTCGCTTGCGCAATAAATATCGCAGCCATGGTCAGATAAATCGAGGTCCCATCCAGATTAAATGAGTAACCGGTTGGGATCACCAGACCGACCACCGATTGCTTGGCACCGAGCTTCTCCATCTTGGTCATCAGTTGCGGCAATACCGACTCAGAGGAAGAGGTGCCAAGTACGATTAATAGTTCTTCTTTAATGTACTTAACTAACTTCCAGACGCTGAAACCATGCAAACGCGTAACGATCCCCAGCACCACGAAAATGAACAACAAACAAGTTGCGTAGAACAATCCCATCAGCTTGCCCAACGACAATAACGAACCAATGCCGTATTTACCGATAGTGAACGCCATCGCGCCAAACGCGCCGATGGGGGCCACTTTCATGATCAAGCCAACGATGCCGAACAAGACATGAGAAAACTTTTCGACTAAATCAAATACCAGCGTGCCGCGACCACCAAAACGATGCAACGCAAAGCCGAACAGAATCGAAATCAACAGGACTTGCAGAATATCGCCTTGGGCAAACGCGCCGACAAAACTGTTAGGAATAATGTGTGACAGGAAGTCAACTGGCGACTCCATCTTACCGGGCGCGGTATAGGCAGCAAGACTCTTGGTATCGAGCGACGTAATATCGATATGCATCCCTGTTCCGGGCTGAAAAACGTTGATCATGATCAAGCCGATAATCAACGCAATCGTACTCATTACTTCAAAGTACAACAGCGCCATGCCGCCGGTTTTGCCGACTTTCTTCATGTCTTCCATACCAGCAATACCGATGACCACGGTACAGAAGATGACCGGTGCGATGATCATCTTGATGAGCTTGATGAAACCATCGCCCAGCGGTTTCATTGAGGCACCAGTTTGCGGATAAAAGTGACCGATCAGGACACCAATAACGATGGCGGTTAACACCTGGACATATAGTGATTTATACAGCGGCTTTTTTGCCATTTTCTCTCTCCATTGACACGTATTGTGCTTAGAATTTTTCTGCTTGCAGTCCACCGTTAATGACTTTATGCCACTTATTGTTCACCAGTCAACGATAGTCGTACAACAATATTTTTACTTTATTGGAATTACGCAAAATCGTCCCAGCAAGGCAGACCGACGAAGACAGTACTTCGGTACGGCCAGGAGGGATAACGCCGCTGGGTCGGTTTTGCGTAAGTCCTGCGTTAGTTACTTTTCGAAGTTTTCGGACTGCACTGAAAAGGAATACAAAAAATCACACATGTATTGCGAAACAGGCAATGAAAATTATGAAAGTGAGCAACTTTAGCTGAAGCAGACAATATCACTCAAGCTATTTGCATGGATATGTGGAAATCACGTACGCCGCTCAACAACGGAGGACATAAAGGAGAGCAGGTTATATGCATTTTGCCGATTTATGATGGTGCGCTTCGGCCACAAATTACAAGTAAAACAATTTCTATTGGAAAAATCAAAACAGGGCAATCACGCATGCGATTACCCTGCTTTTATAGTCTGCTTAGTCGACTTATAGTCTGCCAACAACCGGGTAGATTTTTACCAGAGCAATGCGTGGACCGTTCATTTTTTTGACTTCTATCTCAAAGCCATCGAAGACAATTTTTTGGCCTTCTTGCGGCAAATTCCCGAGCTTGGCCATGATCAGGCCGCCCACCGAATCAACATCGTCGATCTCTTCGATATCCACGCCCAAGATCCGCTCCAGTGAAAAGATGGGCAGGCTGCCTTTGCCCATTAACGTGCCATCTTCAAGCCGCGTCCAGTCATTCTCATTGAGACGGAATTCATCGCGAATTTCGCCCACCAGTGCCCCGAGCAGGTTATCGAGCGTAATGAAGCCACGTGGCTTCAATCCTTTTTTACCGATGATGGCAAAATGCGGCGCGCCGCTACGTATGAGTCGAAATAACGCCAACGCTGACATGCGTGAAGAAACATACTGGATCGGGCGCAAGTATGCATTGAGGCTGGTGATGGATTGTCCCTCTTGCTGGGCAAAAAATAAATCCTTCATATGCACGACACCCAGAACGGTTACGCCGTCGGTATCAAAATAAGGATAACGGCTGAAACGATGTCGATAAACGATTTGCAGGTTTTCCTGCAAGCTCAAATTGGCCTGGAGGGCGGCGACTTCATTGATGGGACGCATCAAATCGGAAACCTCAAGCTCACTGAAGTCCAATGTTTGCGCCAGTACATTCCACTCATCCGGTGTAAATTTTTCACCGGAACGGCTGCTGCGTAAAATGAGTTTTAATTCGTCAGCTGAGTAATGCGAATCATGCCCCTGACCAGTCAGGCCAACGATTTTCAGCAATCCGTTAGCGCTAGCATTGAGCAACCAAATCGCTGGATACATCATCCAGTAGAAGCCGTACAGCGGCAACGCGCTCCACATACCGACCACTTCCGGATGACGAATCGCAACCGTCTTAGGAGCGAGTTCGCCTACCACGATGTGCAAGAACGAGATCACGAAGAAGGCAAAGATAAATGAAATCCCGTGGATGAGTTCGGGCGAGGCAATGCCGACCCAACCGAATACAGGTTCCAATAGTCCGGCAAAGGCCGGCTCTCCGATCCAACCCAGACCCAGCGAGGCTAAGGTAATACCGAGTTGGCAAGCGGATAAATAAGCGTCTAACTGGCGATGCACGATGGCGAGAATCCGTCCACGCATGCCAAATGTTTTGGTGATGGCGCGAATCCGCGTTTGCCGCAATTTAACTAAACTAAATTCGGCGGCAACAAAAAAGCCATTGAGCGCAACTAACAGTAGCGCAGCAATGACTAGTAACAGGTTATTCAATGCATCTCTTCCGTAGTGGGAGGAACGTCAGTATAGGCGAATGGAGGGGAATAAAGCACCGCATGATGTCGATGACGTACTTCAGATGGCGCGGGTTAGACGGATGTGAATTGATTGCGCCAAGGCAATCCACCAACACTGGCGCGCAACTCACTGCATACAATCAACTATCACATCGTTGCCAGCGCACATTGCCGATAATGCTCGGCAGCCTGCTCGTTATGCTCCAATCCTTCGTGCAACTGCGCCAGCTTCAGATGCGCCTCGCGCATAGTACGCGGCTCGGCCGTTTCTAACAACGCTTGCTGCAAATGACGCTGCGCCTTGCCCCACAACTTTTGCTTCAGACAAAATGTGCCCAGGGTCAGTGCTAGCTCGGCGTCGGTCGGCTCTCTCGCAAGCCACGTCTCACAGCGCTCGATTTGTGCACGCAGCGCTGGCGTGCCTTCATCTGCAGCGGAATCACGATAAACCCGCAGCAACCGTACGTCCCACTGCGCGGCGAGCGACTTTTCGACCATGATGCGTGCCTCGTTTTGCATCTCGTGTTGGTTAAAAGCGCGTGCGGCACGCATAACGATCGCAGGTTTGATACGTTGTTCGGCAGGAACAGTTCCCCATAGGCGCTGAAGCGACTCTGCATCATGCGATGCATCAGACAACAAAGCATCGTAAGCCATCTCACGCAGGCGGTCCGACAGCACGGGGTTCAACGCGTCGTGCTTGCCCAGTGTTTTGACCAGACGCAGCACTTCGGGCCAGTTCTTCGCTTGCTGATTGGCTTTCAGGGCAAGGCGCAGAGCTTGAATATGGCGGATCCCGCTGGCGTTCAATGCATCCACAGCAGCGAGTGCTGCTTGCGGCTTATGTTCGTCGACCAGTAAATCAAGCGCCGTCATCAAGCGCGCAGTCTGCATACCTTCTTTGTCCTCAATGCTGGAGAGCCAAATATCACGACGATCGGATTGCCCCATCCGATGCGCTGCACGAGCAGCAATCAGGGCGGCAACGCCCAGATTTTCATTGAGTTCAGCGGCGCGTGTGGCGGCTTTTTCGGCTTGGCCATAACGCCCCTCAAATAACGATTTGAGGGAGTCACGCAACGCCTTATTGGATTTTTCTTCGCGTTTTTGGCGACGGTATGAAATCACTTTACCGGGCAATTTTTGCGTGGTGCGAATCGCCCGTATCAATATATATAGGGCAATAAAGAATATGCCTGACAGCAAAATGAAAAAATTCAGCGACAGGTCAATCCGATAGGGAGGATAAAACAAGACAACATTGCCAGCGTTGTAGCGGGCAAGGACTGCCAGACCGATAGCGGTAGCAAACAGGGCAATAAGCCAAAGAAAAAATCGCATAAACCTATCGCTTGTTTTTGTAGGTACGGATCGCAGCCAGACTGTCTAGGGTCGGCATATTGATGGACAGATTATTGCCTTGTACTTGCTTTAACAAGGCCTGTGCGGTCTGTGTCTGTTTAGCGCGCGTATCGAAATATTTAGTAATGGTGTCCTGGGCCGCGATCAAATCGCTACGGAACGCCGACTCATTGTGCGACAACAAACCAAGACGCGCATTGAGTAATCGCAACTTCACATTTTCACGGACAAAGTAGGCCTGCGTCGGCGATAGCAACAACGCATCGGACGTGGTCACGGTGCGCACGCGTATTAACTGACTCACCTCAACCCACATTTCAGCGCTCCAACGTTGCCAGACGTCGTTGAGACCTGCGACCCAATCGGTACTGGTACGGCCATTGACTGTTGTGCTGTGCTCAGTCGGTCTGGACGCGTTGGCTTTAGATGGTTTCGGTGCGATCGGTGGCTTTTGCTTGCTGATCGTGTCTGCACCATATTTTTGTGCCGCGTCCAGCAACGCCAATGCTTGCCCTCTGTC
>NZ_JBRIIQ010000050.1:0-30332 GCF_052976905.1 Glaciimonas sp. GG7
TTGATAGTACCTAAACCACCTTCTAAACCAACCAGGGAACGACGTGACCAGATTCACCTCACGCGAACGATGCCGTGCGGTCGCGACAAACCCCATTTTCTCCAGCAACGCGCCCAACGCTAAAGGCTGCGCCGTTGCATACTCAACGAATTCAATGCCATCGATGCCGAGTGGATTCTTCGGTTCAGGGTTGTGTTCTTGCACGGTCATGGCGATCGTCCTTGGAAGAAATGATGTGCCCAAGTATAGGAAGCACCGACACAGAAATATAGTGCCCAAAACAGGCAATACTGCGACAATCGCTCAATCGGCGCGATTAACGCACAAGATGGAGCTTATTTAAAGATGAAAGAACAACAAGAGATACAGTTGGAAGTTGCGAAACGCGATTTAATCGATGGCTTGATCAAAGGCATCGATGTGATCACCGCTTTTAACGACGAAAGCACGCGCCTGAGTGCGACCGATCTGGCCGAAAAAGTCGGTCTTAGCCGCAGCGCAGCGCGCCGTTACCTGCTCACACTGGTGCATATCGGATTAGCGGCAACGGATGGCCGGAATTTTTGGCTAACCACAAAAGTTCTCAATCTGGGCCGCTCGTATATCGATTCGGCACGCCTGCCGCGTGCAATTGTGCCATTTTTACAACGCCTGACCTTGCAACTACAAGAGTCCACTAATTACTCCGTGCTGGAAGGCGACGATGTGGTCTACGTCAGCCGGGTCAATGCAGCGCGTCAGCTCACCACCGGCTTCGAACCCGGTACGCGCTTGCCGGCCTACACCTCCACCGCTGGTCGCGTATTGCTATCCGCGCTCAATGACACCGACTTACGCGCCTATCTTGAGCGCATCGACCTGATCGCCTATACCCATCTGACTGTAATGGATAAGGAACAGTTATTCCGCGAGTTGGTGGCGATCCGCGAAGATGGCTTTGGTGTAACCGAAAATCAGTATGAAATCGGTTTTCGCGGCATTTCGGTTCCTATCAAGAACCGACGTGGGAAGTTGGTCGGGGCCTTGAGCGTATCGATGCTGACCGCAGGCAGCTCACGCGCCGAAGCCACCGCGCGCTGCGTGCACGCGTTGCAGGCGACGGCGAATACGTTGATGTTGTGGGTCTAAAGCGCTAGAAGTGAGAGCGTACAAAACTTGGGGAGATAACAAGATGGAGAACGAGGCGGCATTCTTTTCAGTTGTGCAAGATGCGCTGAACCGATGAAGGAGCGCACTGCCTGGTGCAGGTCAGGATTGCCGTTCTCAATGGCGAACTATCGCCCCTTACAGCACTAAAGCAAACGACTTCCGTTGGGGACAGGGTACTCGAAACTTACCAGCACGACTTTCTCGGCTGCATCATGCACTCCGGTTATTAACACTTCCGACTTCACCCCAGCGATGTGCTTGGGTTCGAAGTTACACACGCACAACACCTGCCGCCCGATGAGACCCTCTGCAGTGTAATGATCGGTAATCTGAGCACTAGACTGCCGCATACCCATCGGTCCCAAGTCGATAGTGATGACGTACGCCGGCTTACGCGCCTTGACGTTCAACTTTGCGCTAACCACTGTGCCCACCCGTAAATCTACCTTTTCAAAATCAGACCACGCAATCGTCGTCATTGATTCCATTCCTTTATATATAAAATTGCACAAAAAACTAGTTTGATTTAGGTCAGTTTCACCCTACGTCGCCAGACGCGGCGTTGACGAATGGAACAATCGTCAGCAAGTCCACCGACATGGGCAGCTCCACGTGTGGGTTGAGCGAGTCGTACGGATGAGAAACGTGACCCGCTACTACCGGCTTCCGGGTGAAGAAGATGAGCATGTCCCGGAGGGCGGATCGATTTGTATCAATGGCCGAGACTGGCGAGAGACTATGTTTTTTTTCATGGTCAACTATCAATAGAGTATCCAGGAAGTGACGATGTTGCGACTGACCCAGGAGGAACTCTGGACTGGTCTTATTCCACTTTGTGGCATTTTTCTCACGCACGTCATGAAGAAAAGTAATCGCACTGTTGTCAGTAATGTTTTCACTACCCAGAAAAGTAGTCATGGTGTGATCCACACCGTCGCTGTGCACGCCTTCTAGTGCCGGTTCACCGACCAGGTCGGGTGTAGTGATGGTTCGCAGGTTGAACAGTGTGCAGACCCATCTGGAGGTTTCGTAGTTCAGCTTTGAACGGTGCGTTATCTCCATATCTTTGAATATGAGGAACTGAAAAATCAACAGTGCTTGGAAGACTGTATTAAGTTGCAGATCATTACCAATTTCCTCGAATCTGCGGACTTGACCAGAGTCGTATCGCACGAAGTCTTCTTCCGCTGACAGGATGAATGGCTGAAATTCGCTTCGAAAAATCCTTGAATTGTCAGGATCGAAGCAGAACCGGCCGTTCCTGGACTCCCGAAATGGCAACGTCGGATCCTTTGGGAGGTTGTTACTTACTTGCTGAAGCGTTACCAAATCATTGTCGGCTGCACCCAGTGCGCGGAGCAGTCTGATCATCTGATCACCGGCGATAAAAACAGAGCGTTTCTCAGTATAGTCAGATCGAATTTCTGCTATTTTCGCGAGTGCCCAGTCACGCAAATTCAGTCCGGAATGTCCATTCCCAACATAATATTCGCCCCCAACTTCAGGCCGAAGCGATGCTACGCAATCGCGTTTAGCATTCACTAGTGTCCACCAGGAACGCAACGTCGGATTGTCTAGAAGTTCATTCAATCGAACACTGACCCCACTACTCTTTAGCTTGCTTATTAAGCACATGATCTGGATCGAATCTAATCCAAGTAACAGCAGATCTTGATTCTCATCGAAGTCTTTCGGCCCTGCATCAAATAGTGCGCTAATTTCCCGGCGCAAGTCGTTCAGATTCAAGATCATTTTGTCCCCATCAAAAACGTGTTTTTAAATTCGTTGCGCCTGTTGATGACAAACAAGAAGCCTGCATCCTTAAGCTAGCGGTTGTTGCACCGGATTGGATCAAACCGTCGCTCCAGCAAAAAGAGTCAAGCAACCTTCAAGCATTAATTGAAGGCCTGACTATTGCGGGTGGGTGGAGGTTGTTTCTTGTGGTGTCTCTTTGTCGTTAATCTAAAAACATTCTACAAGGCAATAATCATGGATCGATGTGTGAAAAGTCTCGAAATGACCGGGACATTTCTATCATTTAGACAGATTAGTCTCAACGCTTCATGAGCGGTCTGCGAATAGAATATTGTTGAAATGTCATGCAGAAGAGCGTGTAAAACCTGAGGGGATGGCAAGATGGAAAACTAACAGCCAGGCGATATTCTTTTCAGCAGCATCTATTGCGGCGTAATAGACAGGTCATTTCAAAAGCATGGATAACCAGCCAATCACCCCACCTTTTGCACTCTCTCTTAGAAATTCACCTGCTTGAGCGATTAGCGCACAATTTGGGCGATTGGTGCATGCACCAGCCTACGCGGTCCTTGTTGACAATCGCATCCGATTCTATGATGACAAGCAAACAATGCCATCACTCAGGAGACACAACGTGAGATTTGAGACCGTACCGGACGGGGTATATCCAACCCTGATCTATTCCCCCTACGCTTCGACAACCAAACGCGGCCCGAGCCAGCCGCCTTTGCGCATCCATGCTGCAGCGCCAACCACGACCGATATCACGGCTAGTCCAAGCCTGATCCTGCCGCATGACACTGACCTCACAGCGCACGGTCAGGGCGAGCCTATCGGTGAAAAAATCGTGCTCACCGGACGCGTGTTCGATGAAGATGGCAAGCCGGTACGCAACTCTTTGCTCGAAGTCTGGCAATGCAACGCCGCAGGCCGTTATTGGCACAAGCGCGATCAACATGCGGCACCGCTGGATCCGAATTTTTTTGGCTTTGGCAAAATGCTCACTGATGACGAAGGCCGCTATCGGTTTGTGACCATCAAACCCGGTCCTTATCCTTGGGGTAACCATGTCAAAGCATGGCGTCCGGCGCACATCCATTTTTCGTTGTTTGGCAACGTCTATGCGCAGCGCCTGGTGACGCAGATGTATTTCCCTAACGATCCGCTGTTCGACTATGACCCGATCTTTCAAGGCATTCCCGACCTGGCTGCACGCCAGCGTTTGGTTGCGCGTTTTAGCATGGAAGACACGGTGAGCGACAAAATGCTCGGCTATCAATTCGATATCGTCTTGCGTGGCCGTGACGCCACGCCAATGGAAGGTTAAGCACCATGACATCGCTCATCACCACTACCCAAACCATCGGCCCGTTTCCGCATGAAGCCTGGCGCTGGGGCATAGACGCCACTGCCACAATTATGAGCACCGCACCCACCATCACCATTAGCGGCGTATTGCGCGATGGCGACGGCATGCCGATTAGCGACGGCTGGATTGAAGCCTGGCTGCCGGATGCAGTTGCAGCTGAATCAACGCAGGCGATTCCCGGTTTCCGTCGCATTCCTACCGATGATCAGGGCGGCTTTCGCATCACGGTCTCGCTGTCTGTGCCTGCTACAGCGGGCACACCGGTGCTCTACGCCACGATCTTTGCGCGCGGGCTGGCTAAGCATCAATTTACGGCAGTATTTTTGGACGACGACAGCGGCTTGGCGGATTCTGAGATGCTCAATCAGGTTCCGGCCGAACGGCGTGCGACGCTGATTGCGCGCAAATTGCGTGACGCCGAGTATCAATGGGATATCTGGATGCAGACCGATAAAGAAACCGTGTTTTTTGATTACGCTTAAACCTGGAAGCCTCTATGAGTATTTCCATGTTTGACGGTTTTCTGACCACGCCCGAGATGATCGCGGTCTTTGATGATGCGACGGTGGTGCAAGCGATGCTCGGTTTTGAAGCCGCACTGGCGCGTGCACAAGCAGCAGAAGGGATCATCCCGAGCGCCGCCGCCCTCGCCATCGAGAACGCCTGCAAGGCCGCCTTATACGACATCCCGGCGCTGGTCCACACCAGTCGCCGCGCCGGTAGTCTGGCCATTCCGCTGGTCAAAGAACTGACCAAGACGGTCGCGCTGTCTGCTCCCGAGGCGGCGACTTTCGTGCATTGGGGCAGTACCAGTCAGGATGTGATCGATACCGGCATGGTGTTGGTCACGCGTGAGGCGCTGGCCTTGATCGATCAAAGTTTGGACGCCCTGCTCCACAGTTTGCTGGGACTGGCGCAGCAACATTTGTCCACGCCTATCCTCGCCCGCACGCTGATGCAACCGGCGCAAGTCACCAGTTTTGGTTTTAAGCTGGTCGACTGGGCCGCGCCGTTGCGGCGTGCTCGTGTCCAACTACGTCAGAGCGCCCAACGCGCACTCCAGTTGCAACTCGGCGGCGCAGTCGGCACGCTGGCGGTAATGGGCGCACAAGGCCCGGCTGTCGCGGCCCGGGTCGCAGACGATCTCGGCCTGACGCTGGCGGATGCGGCCTGGCATACCCAGCGCGATGAATGGGTCAGGCTCGGACTGGAAGTCGCTGTGTTGGTCGGTAGTCTGGGCAAGATTGCCACCGATCTCAGCCTGCTCTCGCAAGGAGAAATTGCCGAGCTGGCCGAACCGTCCGGTAATGGTCGGGGTGGCTCGTCGGCGATGCCGCATAAACGCAACCCGGTCTCGGCCATGATTGCTTTGGCGGCGGCAACCCGCACCCCGCAACGCGCTGCCGCTCTGCTGGCAAGCATGGGCCAGCAGCAAGAACGCGGGCTGGGTAACTGGCAAGCCGAACTGGCGGAATGGCCGGGGTTGTTTCTGAGCGCACACGGTGCATTGCGCGCTTTGGCCGAAGCCTTCGCGGGCTTACAGGTCGATAGTGTGCGCATGCGCCGCAACATTGATGCGCTACAGGGTTTGGTGTTCGCAGAGGCGGTGAGTATTTATCTGGCGCAAGCCATCGGTCGGCCAGCCGCGCATAGTTTGATGGAGCAACTGACGCAAGTTGCGCTGGCAAATAACCAGCAGCTTGCTGACGTGGTCGCCGATCACGTTAGCAACGATGCCGCGCTCGGCGACAAAATTGATCTTACTGTCTTACGCACACTGTTTGATCCGGTGGCTGCTACGGCTGCGGCAGAAGCGCTGGCGCGACGTCAATTGGTCCATTTACAGGCAGCGCTGGCTGCAACATCTTCTTCAGGAAAACCACAATGAGCTTCGATCCGATCGACCATGATTTCGAACGCGGCATGCAAAACCGGCGCGCCATCCTCGGCGACGAGTGGGTCAACCGTTCAGTCACCAACGCGAGCACCTTCAATGCCGAATTCCAGCAACTGATCACGCGCTTTGCCTGGCATGAAATCTGGGGCCGCCCCGGGCTGGAACGTAAAACCCGACGCGTGATTGTGCTGGCGATCACGATGGCACTGGGGCGTTGGGAAGAGTTCGAATTGCATGTCCGCGCCGCGCTGCTAGGCGACGCCGATACGCGCCTGAGTCCGGATGAATTGAAAGAAGTCTTGATGCAAGGCGCGATCTACGCTGGCGTTCCGGCTGCCAACACGGCCTTTACGCATGCGCAACAGATCCTGCGCGAGATAGGTGCAGAAATTGGCTATCCGTTAGCGTCCTTGCTGCCCGCCAGCACCTGCCATCCCGGCACCGGTCAAGAAGGCGTTACCGTCAGTCAACCTGCGCTGCATTACAGCGTACGCGCCCCGCGTAACGGCAAAGCGCCACGTCACACCATCGTACTCAGCCATGCGCTCGGCTGCGACTTGACGATGTGGGACGGACTGGCAAATATGCTGGCCGCCGATTGTCGCGTGATCACCTATGACCACCGCGGGCACGGTAGCTCGGCAGCGCCAGATGGGCTGTATTCGATCGCCACGCTGGCTGACGACGCGGCCAGACTATTGCGCGAACTCGACTCCGGTCCGGTGGTCTGGATCGGTCTGTCGATGGGCGGGATGGTCGGCCAGCAGCTCGCCGCTACCTATCCATCGTTAGTGGCCGCGTTGGTGCTCGCCAATACGACCTCAAGCTATCCGGAAGCGGTACAACTGGTGTGGCAACAACGCATTGCAACGGTACGCAAGGACGGTATCGAGGCCATTGCCGATGCGGTCATGGAGCGCTATTTTCATCCCGAATTTCGGCAAGCTCACAGCGCCACCGTCGCCCGCTTTCGTGCGCGCCTCGCCAGTACGGACGTTAATGGTTATATCGGTTGCTGCCACGCAGTGGGCACGGTTGATACTGCTGCGGCTCTGGCACAAATAGCCGTGCCTGCGTTGATCATTGCAGGTGAATTGGATCAGGGCACGCCGCTTGCTATGTCGCAAACGTTGGTGGAGAAAATGCCACTAGCGCAACTGACCGTGCTAAAGCTAGCCTCACACTTGAGTGCGATTGAACAACCGCAAGCGTTTGGGCAGGCTGTGTCTGGGTTTATAGCGGGTTTGTAAAGCTGGCACCTAAACTACTCTTTAGATATCGATTGCATACCGCATAGGTATTCAATAAAATACCCCATCAACTATTCTGATGAGGATGCAATCATGCACAAAGAAGTCCAGATGTCGATCAAGATGGAGCAAGAATTACGCGATCAATTTATGGCGGCAGCAGCAGCTATGCACCGTCCGGCTGCGCAAATTGTGCGCGATTTGATGCGTTCGTACATTGCCCGGCAGGAACAACCTAATGCGGAGACTATCGCCGCTATTGAAGCCGCTGAACGTGGGGAGGTGAACAGGCATGATGCCAATAGTTTGATGGAAACACTGCATCTTTTAAGCTCACCCGCCAATGCGGCCCACCTGGCGCGCTCGATTGCAGAATTACATGCTGGTCAGGTTGTGAGTAACGCACCTATCGCGCCGGAGGATACGGGAACGGACGCATGAGGAATGTATTATTTACCAATACAGCATGGGAAACCTATATTTATTGGCAGACGCAAGACAAAAAGACCCTCAAACGTATTAACGAATTAATTAAATCTGCGCAACGAACACCGTTTGAAGGCATAGGGAAACCTGAAGCCTTGAAAGAAAACCTCTCCGGCTTTTGGTCACGCCGCATCGACGAATCAAACCGTCTTGTGTATGAAGTCTCAGACGTAGCTATTTCCATCATTTCTTGCCGTTATCACTACTAAATTCATGTTCAATCCATCCCAACAAGACGTCCGCCGCTTTTTCTGCGAAACCCACCGCAAGCATAGTGCTCATGAAATATTGACCCCGATTGAAGCGATCGCTCTCGACTGGATCGTTTTGCATCCTGAATATGCCAGCGATCTGGCGGATGTTGAAGCTGCGCTGGCAGCCGATTATTCGGTCGAAAACGGCCAAACCAATCCCTTTCTTCACCTCGCCATGCATTTATCCATTGCGGAGCAAATATCGATAGATCAACCGCCCGGGATTCGCGCCGCGTCCACGGCGTTGACGCAACGCCTGCAATCTGATCACGATGCTCATCACCGCATCATGGAATGTCTGGGCGAAATGATCTGGAACGCGCAACGCAGCGGTTTGCCGCCGGATGGTGCGGCCTATATTGAATGTGTAAAAAAGAAGATTTAAGCCATTCTGGCAATTGATAAAAAAAGCCACAGGATCAAAATCCGGTGGCTTTTTTATGTCCGCAAGCCGCAGTTGGCGACTTGCGAAATAGGCATGCTTCTTATTTACGCAACACTAACGACGTCGGCAAGCTGTGAATATAAGCAGCGATATCCTGCACATCCTGAAGCGACAGTGCTTTGGCAACACCCCCCATGATCGCATTGCTACGGCCATTCGGGCCGGCAGTACCGCGTTGATAGGCGACTAACGCATGCTTGAGGTAGTCCTCATGCTGACCGGCAAGCTTTGGGTAGGATGGATCAATCGGCGTTTGCAAGTTCGCACCGTGACATGAAGCGCAAGCATATTTTGCGACAGCAGCCTGACCGGCGGCGATGTTGCCGCTAGCTAACGCAGTGACGGAAGCACTCGCGCAAAGAGAAAACACCACGCCTGCAAGAATATTTTTCATAGTGTGGGTTCCTTATTTTTGCTGAGAGTAGTAAGCCGCAAGATCAGCCATGTCCTGGTCTGACAAAGAGACGGCGACACCACGCATAGTTGGATGCTGACGATCACCTTTTTTATAGGCGGCCAATGCATTTTCGATGTACTTGGCAGACTGGCCGCCTAACATAGGGACTTGATATACCTCGGGAAAACTAGCTTTATAGCCGGGTATGCCATGGCATCCGATGCACATGGATACCTTGTTTTCAGCTGCCTTAGCGTTACCGACAATATCCGCAGCAGCGGCGAAGTTGGCAACACAAGTGGCAACACCCGCGAGCGCGAGAAGTGCAATTATTTTTTTCATAGTAACTGTGGGTGAATAGCCGAGTGGTTGAGCGAAACCGATTCAGTTTTCAGTGCGTCTGCCGCTGCCACGCATAGTCTGAACATGCCTGACAAAAGTGTTCCGCTATCCGAAACCAAAAACGGTTAAGTTTAACTCAAGATTAGCCTCTGGACCAAGCGCTCATTCACCGCGCATTCACCCGTTATCCAGCATGTCTCCACCGCACCGTCAGCCATGCCGCTTGCTTTCTTCAGTCGTTGGGGAATTCGAAGAGACCAGCTCTGCTGCTGGCGCTATGCTACTCGACGTTTCCAGATCCGTATCTGCATCCTCATCGTTCTCCTCAATAACGCCGTCTTCACCATTGATGACTGGCGCTATCAACGCAGCTTCGGGAAACAGAAAAGAGCGCGGTGAAGCACTAAAGCGTCGCAACACAGCCCGAAATACCAGCCGACGTATACGTACCGGCACTTCACGCGCACGTAACGCCAATATCAGCGCGCAGCCAAATGAGACGCCGACATTGAGTAAGCCGATGATGGCAATACCGGCCACCGCCAGCCAGAAATGAGGCGTCATTAACACCGGCCAACCCAGGCTGCTGGCGGCGGCTGTCAAACTGCCGGTGGCCAGCGTTACATGGCGCACATCTAAGTGCAGGCCAAAAAACTGCACAATGACAGGCGACATACCTAGCAATAAACCGAGCGAAACGTTGCCCACGATCTGCGCAATATGGCGCTCGAGCCAGGCGGCCCAGCGCTGTGCGCGCAGCGGACCAAGAACGTGTACGAGGCGACGTTGATGCGTCAACGCCTCGCGCAGACGACGTAACGCAAACCAATTGTCGGCAAAACCGGACGCTAGACTGGAGAGCCATAACAATATCCCTGTCAGCGCCGCAAACAAGGGCGTAGGTCCAACGATGGATAAACTCTCGATAGTTTCTTTCGCATGCGCGGCAGTCATCATCGGCGCATGGGTCGTCCACAAAATCACCGCGGAGATGATCAACATCGTTGGCACCACCGCAATCACATTACCAAATACAGCCGCGGCCTGAGAGCGCAACAACAGCGCCACCTCGGCCACTAGCGCACGCAGACCTTCAACGGTATCCAATTGGCTCATCTTGGCGGCCAACGCCGGGGCCGTCACAGCAGGCTGCTTGGTCGCCAACACACCGCCAACAGCGGATATCGCCAGAAAACTCAGCGCATAATTAAGGGACGCAAATATGCCCTCAAAAAACCGGGCCAGACCGGCAGACGACAACAGACCTTTGCCCAGCACGGTAAAAGCGGTAATAACACCGCCGCGACACGCGGCCATAAACATCGCGCGATATTCGGCTTTGTCCCTGGCAATGTAATGCTCGCCATGCCCGGCGTTACGCTCCACCATTTTGCGTGCCAACAGCGAAAAGCTGCGTCGGACAAGGCCACGTATAGACGAGCGGTGATGATGCGCCAGAATAAAATCGACTAACAGCGCCTGAATTTGTCCGGTCCCTACGTTTACTTTTGGGGGCGTGCGTTCCAGTGCTACCGATTCTGGCGCAGCAGATAAGGCATCATTTAGTTCGTCACTTAATTCGTCGCTGAATTTCCCACCGAATTCGTCACCTATTTGCGCAATCTCAAACGCCTTATGCGCCGCCACCGCCGCACGTAAATCGATCAAATGCGTCATCCGGCTTAAATTGGCGCGCATCCGCTCGACCCGATACACCAGACTAACGGAGACGCCATGCTCGTCCAAATGCCCATAAATCCTGTCGGTCTGCGCCTGGCACACCGCAATCAACATCCGCACGCTACGCAACGAGCCCTCATCTGCCGGACTCAGATATAAATATTTTTCCAACTCACGCCGCAACACCATGAACGGCGTTGCCTGCAATGGCATCTTCGGGTCCAGCCGATAGCGAAAAGCCTTACTAATCCCGTCAGCCAAAACGGCAGTGACCAAATAGATCAACGCTTCGTCGATCTGCTGATGGTACATATGCGAAATGCCCTCATCGGCACACAATTTCCAGATCCGTTCAACCGTTTGCGCATCCAATTCCAACAACCATTCAGCGTCTTCAGGGTGCGGAAAAATCGCAGTAAACAGCACCGAAAGATCGGCCTCAGCAGGCGGCTTAGGCAGCACATACTTGATGATGTGCTCTGAGAGCTCACTAAAAAAAGCTGGCTCATGCGGCAACCCTGTGGCGCAAAAAAGTTCCGGTCCGGCTGCTTCGCGCATGGATTTTTGCAATGTTGTTTGCACCACCCGACGCACATCCTTGTGCGCATCAAGCCAATCGAGCATAAAAACAACCCGCTGCTGCTTCACCCGTCGCCACGCGCCCTCCTCCAATAAAGAAACCGTCGGCTCGTAACGTATCCATTCCGCAATATCGATAATCCAATCAGCGCGCTCTTGCCAAGATGCAAATGGATTGGCACGCCGCATCAATGCCGCCATTTCGCTCTCATTCTGGGCGTGATGCTGGTTCTGGTAGCGCTCACCCTGACGGAATCGTCGCCACATGACACGCAGACGAAGAAGAAATATTTTCATTTTTTAAACTTAATAAGACACAAATTCACAACAACAGTCAGTGTACGCATATAAGTTTTTCCAATCGGCTATTCTCACAAAGTTTTACGTGAATTGCCGGGCACGGCGTCAAACGGTGTTTTGCACCGAGTTTTCATCGATGGTTTGCGCAGTTTTTCCTTATACTGGATTTTATTTTCCTCTTAATGACAAACAGACCATGCAACCAAAGACACGTTTTGAAGGCTCTAGTAGTTACGTCGCAACCGATGACCTCAAGCTGGCGGTCAACGCAGCGCTTGTATTGCAACGACCGTTACTGATCAAAGGGGAGCCCGGCACCGGGAAAACCATGCTGGCCGAAGAAGTCGCCGCTGCGCTGGATATGCCTTTGCTGCAATGGCATATCAAGTCAACAACGAAGGCACAGCAAGGATTGTACGAATACGACGCCGTCTCACGTTTGCGCGACTCGCAACTGGGTGATGAACGAGTCAAGAATATTCACAATTACATTGTGCAAGGTGTGTTGTGGCAAGCGTTTAATGCAGACCAACAAGTCGTTTTGCTCATCGATGAGATCGACAAGGCCGATATCGAATTTCCCAATGATTTGTTGCGTGAACTCGATCGAATGGAGTTTTATGTCTATGAAACCCGGGAAATGGTCAAGGCCAAACACCGCCCGCTGGTCATCATTACGTCGAACAATGAGAAAGAATTACCGGATGCGTTTCTGCGCCGCTGTTTTTTCCACTACATCAAATTCCCAGACAAAGAAACCATGCGCGACATCGTCGATGTCCATTTTCCGCAATTGAAAAAAGATTTACTGGCGCAAGCGCTGGAGACGTTCTATCAGGTCCGCGATGTCGCCGGTCTGAAGAAAAAACCATCCACCTCGGAGTTACTCGACTGGCTCAAATTGCTGCTGGCAGAGGATATTCCGGCGGCGGCTTTGCAGAGCAGCGATATGAAAACCATCGTCCCGCCTTTGCACGGCGCACTACTCAAAAACGAGCAGGATGTACATTTATTCGAGCGCCTCGTTTTCATGGCCCGTAAAAATCGCTAGGCGGAACCAGTAATGCTGATCGATTTTTTCTACACCCTGAAAGACGCCAAAATCCCCGTCTCGATCAAGGAATTCCTGATCTTGCTGGAAGCCTTGCAAAAACAGGTGATTGCGCCGTCTTTGGATAATTTCTATTACCTGGCCCGCATCACGCTGGTCAAAGACGAAGCCCACTTTGACAAGTTCGACCAGGCCTTCGGCCGCTACTTCAAAGGCATCCAGACCATTTTTGAGAAGAACCCCGACATCCCGCCCGACTGGCTGCTGCAACGCATGAAGCGCGATCTGACCCCGGAGCAACTGGCTCAGCTCGAAAAGTTTGGCTACGACAAACTGATGGACCGGATCAAAGAATTACTCGAAGAGCAAAAAGGCCGTCATGAAGGCGGCAATAAATGGATAGGCACCGGCGGCACCTCGCCCTTTGGGCACGGGGGAACCAACCCGGAAGGCATCCGCATGGGCGGCAGCGGCGGCAATCGTAGCGCCGTAAAAGTATGGGAAGCACGCGCCTATAAAGACTACGACGATGACCGCGAACTCAACACCCGCAACATCAAAGTCGCGCTACGACGGCTGCGCAAATTTGCACGCGAAGGCGTCGCCGAAGAATTGGCGCTAGCCGACACCATCCGCGCCACCGCCAACAATGCCGGTTATCTGGATATCAAGATGCAGGCCGAGCGTAAAAACAACATCAAAGTATTGATGCTGCTCGACGTCGGCGGCAGCATGGACGACCACATCGCCCGCACTGAAGAGTTATTTTCGGCCGCCAAAGCGGAATTCAAAAACATGGATTTCTTTTATTTCCATAATTGCGTCTACGACTATGTCTGGAAAAACAACCACCGGCGCCATGCAGAGCGCTTTTCAACCTGGGACATCCTGCGTAAATATAAGCCCGACACCAAGCTGATTTTTGTCGGCGACGCAACCATGAGTCCCTATGAAATTCTGCAACCGGGCGGCTCTATGGAGTACAGCAATGACGAAGCTGGGGCTGATTGGTTGCAGCGGTTCACCCATGCTTTTCCAAAATATATCTGGCTCAACCCTGAACCGGAGCCGCTTTGGCAATATCGTCAATCGGTAGACATCATTCGGCAACTGATGCATCAGCGCATGTTTGGGTTGACCATCGATGGGCTGGAACGCGGGATGCGGTTGCTGAGTAAATAATCCTGGAAACAAGTGATGCCGCAAATAAAAGTCTGCATGTCAGGCTTTTATTTTTCCATTTCGCACTTAAAACAACTGTTTTTATAAACAGGTACACCCTCCCCTGTAGTTCTGTCGATTTTTTCATTAGAATGCGCAACAGGCAGATATTTACGTCAATATCGCTATTGACGACGCACAGTTAATAATTAAAAGACAACAACCAACATCGTAACCAACTTACATTGCATGGCAACTAAAAAAACCCCGCTTCCCGACTACAGCGAATCATCCATTCGCGTCCTGAAAGGCTTAGAGCCTGTCAAGCAACGCCCCGGCATGTACACACGCACCGAAAATCCGTTGCATATCATCCAGGAAGTGATCGATAACGCCTCCGACGAGGCGCTTGGCGGTTATTGCAAAAATATTCTGGTCACGCTTAATGTCGACGGCAGCGTCAGTGTCGAAGACGATGGACGCGGCATTCCCGTCGGTCTGCACCCGGAAGAAAAAGTCCCCACGGTTGAAATCGTCTTCACGCGCTTGCATGCGGGCGGAAAATTCGACAAAGGCAGCGGCGGCGCGTATGCATTTTCTGGCGGCCTGCATGGGGTTGGCGTCTCAGTCACCAATGCACTATCGACCCGGCTGGAAATCACGGTCTGGCGCGAAGGCGGCGTGCACCAACTGGCGTTTTCCGGCGGCGACGTGATCGAGCCACTGAAAACCCGGCCACAAGCGCGCGACGATAAAAAATCCGGCACCCGCGTCACCGCGTGGCCGGACCCGAAATATTTCGACTCCCCTGCCATTTCGCAACCCGAACTGCAGCGTCTGCTGCGCTCCAAGGCGGTCTTGCTACCGGGCGTCAAAGTCACGCTGCTCAACGCTAAAACCAACGATAGCCAGACCTGGCAATACGATCAGGGCCTGCGCGGTTATTTGATGGAGGCGATGGCGCAATCGTCGAGCGCCGAACCATTAATCCCGTTGTTTGAAGGCGAGCAATACGCCACTGCCGAGACCGAAGGTTTTGCTGAAGGTGAAGGCGCGGCGTGGGTCGTGGCATGGGCCGAAGACGGCGGCATTGTGCGCGAGTCCTACGTCAATCTGATCCCGACTTCGGCTGGCGGCACGCATGAATCCGGCTTGCGCGAAGGTTTATTCGGCGCGGTCAAAAATTTCGTTGATATGCATTCCTTGCTGCCGAAAGGCGTCAAATTGCTGCCCGAGGATGTCTTCGCGCGCGTCTCGTTTGTGTTGTCAGCGAAAGTACTCGATCCGCAATTTCAGGGCCAGATCAAAGAGCGACTGAACTCGCGGGATGCGGTGCGGCTGATCTCCACCTACATCAAACCGGCGCTGGAGTTATGGCTCAACCATCACGTTGAATACGGCAAAAAGCTGGCCGAGCTGGTCATCAAGCAAGCCCAGAATCGTCTGCGCTCAACCCAAAAAGTTGAAAAGAAAAAAACCTCCGGCATCGCCGTTTTGCCCGGCAAACTGACCGATTGCGAATCCAGCGATATCAGCCGCAACGAACTGTTTCTGGTCGAGGGCGACTCTGCTGGCGGCTCTGCCAAAATGGGCCGCGACAAAGAGTTTCAGGCGATCCTGCCGTTACGCGGCAAGGTACTCAATTCATGGGAAACCGAACGCGACCGTCTGTTTGCCAACAATGAAATCCACGACATGGCGGTGGCCATCGGGATTGATCCGCACAGCAAAAACGACACGGTCGATTTCAGCACCCTGCGTTACGGCAAAATCTGCATCTTGTCGGATGCGGATGTCGATGGTTCACATATCCAGGTATTGTTGCTGACGCTGTTTTTCCGTCATTTCCCGCAATTAATCGATCGCGGTCATATCTGCGTTGCCAGACCGCCATTGTTCCGCGTTGATGCGCCGGCACGCGGCAAAAAACCGGCACAAAAAATCTACGCACTCGACAACGGCGAGCTGACCGCGATTGAAGACAAATTGCGCAAAGACGGCGTCAAAGATGGCAGTTGGACCATTTCGCGCTTTAAGGGTCTGGGTGAAATGAATGCCGGGCAACTCTGGGAAACCACGATGAACCCGGATACGCGGCGTTTGTTGCCGATCACGCTGGGCGCTTTCGATCTGGAAGCGTCGGAAAACCGCTTCAACATGCTCATGGGCAAAGGCGAAGCGGCTGCGCGTCGGGCCTGGATCGAAGAGCATGGCAATGAAGCCGAGGCCGATATTTGATGAAGTTATCGGCACGCCTGCGCATCATCCCGGGACCGACCCTGCCTGTGGCGATGACAGCCATCACTGAATAAACGACTCACATAATTCTGAACCTTACTCTGAACCTTCATGACCGACCAAAACGATTTGTTTGACCTGCCGCCAGTTGTGCCACCGGAGCCACCCCAGCCGCCCGATGCCGATCCAAATGACAACCCGAGCGAGGAGCCCGGTGATGCGCTGACCCTCGCCACCTTCGCCGAACGCGCCTATCTGGACTACGCCATCTCGGTCGTTAAAGGCCGCGCTTTGCCCGATGTTTCCGACGGCCAAAAACCGGTACAGCGCCGTATTTTGTATGCAATGAACGCGCTGGGCCTCAACGCCACCGCCAAGCCGCGTAAATCCGCCGCGGTCGTCGGCGATGTGCTGGGTAAATTACATCCTCACGGCGACCAGTCGGTGTATGACGCATTAGTGCGCATGGCGCAGGATTTCTCGCTGCGTTATCCGCTCATTGATGGTCAGGGCAATTTCGGTTCCCGCGATGGCGATGGCGCGGCGGCGATGCGATATACCGAGGCACGTTTGACGCCGATTGCCAAATTGCTGCTCGATGAAATTGACATGGGGACGGTCGATTTTCAACCGAATTACGATGGATCAACGGTCGAGCCCAAGCTGCTGCCCGGGCGTCTGCCGTTTGTGTTGCTCAACGGCGCATCCGGTATTGCCGTCGGTCTGGCGACCGAAATCCCATCGCACAATTTGACCGAGGTAGCCAAGGCGACCGTCGCCTTGATTCGCAATCCGGCTATGACACACGCGGAATTGATGGAAATGATCCCCGGCCCGGACTTTCCCGGCGGTGGTCAAATCATCAGTTCGGCGACGGCCATTTCGGACATGTACGAAGTCGGTCGCGGCAGCCTGAAAGTACGCGCCTGCTGGAAAATTGAAGAGCTGGCGCGTGGTCAGTGGCAGGTGGTGGTGACCGAATTGCCGCCCAACACTTCTTCGCAAAAAGTGCTGGAAGAGATTGAAGAAATTACTAATCCAAAAATCAAGCTTGGCAAAAAATCACTAAGCTCGGATCAAATGGCGCTCAAGCAAACCATTTTGTCAGTGCTCGATGCAGTACGCGACGAGTCTGGCCGTGATGCGCCGGTGCGTCTGGTGTTTGAGCCGAAATCCAAAAATCTCGATCAGACCGAATTCACCAACATGCTATTGGCGCATACCTCGCTAGAAAGCAGCGCCTCGATCAATCTGGTGATGATCGGCGGCGATGGGCGTCCGCGTCAAAAAGGTCTGGGCATGATCTTGCGCGAGTGGATCAGCTTCCGCTTGTCCACCATCACCCGCCGCTCTGAATTCAAACTCAAAAAGGTGGAAGACCGCATCCATATTCTGGAAGGTCGCGAAGCGATCCTGCTCAATATTGACAAAGTCATCAAGATCATTCGCGAGTCCGATGAGCCGAAACCGGCCCTGATGACCGCTTTCAACCTGTCCGATCGTCAAGCCGAAGACATTCTTGAAATCCGTCTGCGTCAGCTTGCCAGACTGGAAACCATCAAGATTCAGCAAGAGCTGGCGGCTTTACGCGATGAAAAGAAAGGTCTGGAAGATCTGCTGCAGAATCCATCATCGATGAAACGCTTGATGATCAAAGAAATTGAAGCCGATCAAAAACAATTCGGCGATGCACGCCGTACCTTAATTGAGGCGGCAGAAAAAGCCGTTGTAGAAGCCAAGGTGATCGACGAAGCAGTCACTGTCATCGTCTCGCAAAAAGGCTGGGTACGCGCACGTAGCGGGCACGGTCAGGATGCCGCCCAGTTCACCTTCAAAGCGGGCGACGCGTTGTACGCGGCCTTTGAATGCCGCACGCCGGACAACTTGCTGGTATTCGGATCGAACGGCCGGATTTATTCCGTATCGGTCGCCGCGCTGCCCAATGCCCGTGGCGATGGCATCCCGATTACCACGCTAATCGACCTCGCCAACGGCAGCAGTATCTTGCATTACTTTGCAGGAACGGCAGATATTACATTGTTACTGGCCTCATCCGGAGGCTACGGCTTCACCGCCAAAGTGGGCGATATGCTCAGCCGTGTCAAAGCGGGCAAGGCCTACATCACGCTCGATGACGGCGACGAATCGTTGCCGCCCCGTCCTATCGGTGCAAACGCTGGTGCCGTAGCCTGCTTGTCGGAAAAAGGTCGATTACTCGTATTTGGTCTGGACGAATGCAAAGCACTCACCAACGGCGGTCGCGGGGTGATTTTGATGGAATTGGAAAATGCAGAAAAACTGCTGGCTGCGCAACCAATCAGTCAACGTGGTGTCTTAGTCACCGGCATTGGTCGCGGCGGCAAGGTGCAAGAGGTCGCACTATCAGCGAATGGTCTGGGACCGCACATAGGCAAACGTGCGCGTAAGGGTAAATTGCTTGAGTCGAAACTCAAGCCGTTGACGTTGACGCCGCAGGTATAATCCCCGCCAGCAAGTTGCACCGACAGCCATAAGTCATCACAAACATTGAAAGGATTTAGTGTGCGACATAAAATTTACACAGGCTTGATTGCCTTATTGGCACTGATGCTGACAGGTTGCGCTACCTGGACTCATCCATACAAAGGCGAAAGCGATTTTTATCGCGACAAAATATCCTGCGAAAGGCAAGCCGCACAAATCTATCCGACCGTGATCGTCAACCGACTCAATCCGGGTTATCAAAGTCCCTCCAATACGGTCTGCAGAGATTCCGGAGATGGCAACAACCGCCGAACGTACTGCAACACCACACCGGGCGTGTATTACCCACCTTCGTATTCTCAGATTGATACGAATGAGTCGCCGAGGGGCGCGGCGGTCAATTCTTGTTTGAAGGCTGGTGGATGGCGGTTGGAGTATTGATTGTTGGAGATTAGATGGATAAAAAGGGGGAGGCATTTTTATGCCTCCCCCTTTTTATATTACGCATCAGCGCGGCACCGACAACGGTGTATCACTACTAAGACGATCGGCCCACGCTTGCAAGGTTTGATGATCAACGGCATGACCCGTATCCACATCAGAAAATGCTTCGCGCGTCAGATGGCTGCGCTCTTCTTCTTGCTCAATCCAGGCCGATAGAGCTTGCGTCATGATCGAGTCGCGTGAGCGCTCCCGGCGTACCGCTAATTGATCCACTTTTTCGACCAATAGAAGTGGCACACGCACGGTCAGTACTTTGGTGTCAACTTACGTCATTTTGTTTTCCCTAAAGAGTGATTAATTTAAGTTACATCAAGCAGCACAGGGCTACTAAAAAGCTGAGTTTCTTGTTCAGCACCCAGAAAACCGCTAATTAGCGACGCCTTTAACTTTATTGGCATCATCTTCGTTCGCCAGAATGTATCAATCGCGCATTGCGTGCCCTACCCGCAAAATGATGTGAACGCTTCTACCATCTGATTGTCTCAAGCGTCCGTAGGCGGAGGGGGGATGGCATTTATATTGCGCGCCAGATCTCGGGGAGCTTCCGTAAAACTAGCGCAATCTCGTAGATGGATGACAAATGAGTTCGGCAACCGGCAATCCAGACCATCCCTCCCGCAATCGCATATCCAGTGTGAGCACGATACTTATTTTGTCGCTGATTGGGCATGCGCTTTTGATTTTTTTCTTTCGAGATTATCGCGCTGAGCTCAAGGCTAGCGATACCGCTCTCTTGAAGCCACTAGAAGTACGCATACAATTCATTCCCTCTGTACCGACTGCCCCCGTACTCAAGCCTGTTCTGGCAGCACCATCACCGAAACATCCATCGGCATCAACCACCTTAAAAAGCAGCGCTCCTGCCCAGCCTGCGACGCCCACTATCTCCCTCCCAACGGATACGACAGCGCATCCGACCAAAAGACAATCCATCAACATCGATCAAATTCGTCAAAACGTGGGGAAAATCGTCAAAGATATTGATGCAGAAAGGGATCAGCTGGCGGTCGGTCAGCTACGTACCAAACCACTTTACGCCCACGATGGAAAGACACCGTTTGCCCGCGCTGTGGAAGCTACAGGCCGCTCTGATTGCTTAGCACCTGCAGCATTACCCGGTGGCTTACTGGCACCGTTTTTGTTGCTGATGGATAAAAAGGGGACGGGTTGTAAATTCTGACAGATGGCAAAACGCCGATCAGTGCCTAAAGCAGTGATCGGCGTTTCAGTTTGCAACGATTACAACTTAGCAGTAATCAACTTACCTAAAATTTCAATACCTTCACGAATCTTCGCCGGCGGCACTGTCACAAAACTCAAACGCAACGTATTTGATTCGGGAGTGTTGGCAAAAAATGGGGCACCCGGAACAAAGGCGACGTGCTGTTTGATCGCCTCTTGCAGCAATACGCTGCTGTCCATATGCTTGGGCAACGTCACCCAGATAAACATCCCGCCTTCAGGCTTGGTCCAAGTGACGCTGCTGGGAAAATAAGCTGTTAATGCGGCCAGCATGGCGTCGCATTGATCCGAATACAGCTTCCGAATCGTCGGAATATGCGTATCCAGAAAGCCATCCTTAATCACTTCGTGGACCACCATTTGCGTCAATTGCGCAGTATGCAAATCGGTTGCCTGCTTGGCCTGCTCCATCTTATCAATCAATGCGCGGGGCGCTACGACATAACCAAGACGGATACCCGGCGTCAATACTTTAGAGAACGAACCCATATAGATGACGCCATCCGGATTCATATTAAGCATCTTCGGCAACGGTTCACTACGATAGCTGAGTGCGCCGTACGGATCGTCTTCAACCAGCGGCACTTGCATTCGGGCGCAGATTTCTACCAAGGCCTGACGACGCTCGACCGACATCGTGCGGCCGGTTGGGTTTTGAAAGTTTGGCAGGGAATAGAGTAGCCGTGCGCCCTCTCCGAGGACTGCGACCTGCTCAGGAATCAAACCGCCATCATCGGTCGGAATCGATACAAATTCAGGTCCATACAACGAAAAAGCCTGTAACGCGCCTAAATAGCTCGGCGTCTCGACCAATACTTTGCTGCCTTCGTCGACCAATACTTTGCCTAGCAAATCCAACCCTTGCTGCGAGCCGGAAACCATCAGGACCTGATCCATCGAAATAATCGAGCCGTTCATTGATAATGAATTGGCGACCCATTCGCGCAAGGGGCCGTAACCGTCGGTAGGGCCGTATTGCAGCGCAACCTTGCCCTGCTGCGTCAACACTTTGTCGAAGGCCACCTTCATCTGTTCGATCGGGAAAGTGGCTGGCGAAGGCAAGCCTCCGGCAAAAGAGATCACTTCAGGGCGCATGGTGATCTTCAGAATTTCGCGGATAGCGGAACCCTGGAGTTTTTGTGCGCGCTGCGAAAAATGCCATTTCAGTGGGTTGGGGTTCTCAATTTTCATCACGGGTCTCTTATATTTATACTAATAATTGCGGCGTTGACTACAGGGCGTGGCCGTCGCCACAATCATAAAACTTACTGAAATTTATGCAATTTCCGCAATTAATTCAATTTCAACACAAGCACCCATTGGAATTTGCGCCACGCCAAAGGCCGAGCGGGCGTGCTTGCCTTGATCGCCAAATACTTCAGCGAGCAATTCAGAGGCACCGTTGGTGACCAGATGTTGCTCGGTGAAGTCGCCCGTTGAATTGACTAAACTCATCAATTTGACTATCCGCTTCACCCGCGTCAAGTCACCACCGCAAGCGACTTCCAACGTAGCGATTAATTCAATAGCGATACCGCGTGCCGCTTCCTTGCCTTCTTCGGTGCTGATATTTTTACCCAATTGACCGACCCATACTTTGCCGTCTTTTTTGGCCAAATGGCCTGAGAGAAAAACATTGTTGCCGCTTTGAGCGTACATAACATAGGCCGCAGCGGGTGTGGCGACTGCTGGCAAGGTGATATTGAGGGCTTTCAGTTTTTCGTAAACAGACATCTGATACTCCGGTATGGGTGGGTAAAAATACAACTGCATCGGGTTTCCGACTGCGAAGCGATGATTATCTCAAATCTACTCTCGGTTTTGCGGAAAATTTCCAACCTAAAGCCAAATCGAGATCGCGGTATACATCGTCAGCAATACCATCACTGTGCAAAACACGCGTTGCCATAATATTTGCGCCAGATAGCGTCGTAATACAGAACCAGCAGCAGCCCAGACACTCACGCATGGCAAATTAATCGCGCTAAAAACCAGACAATACAAGCCAAGCGCCAACCAAAATGGCTGCACTACCGGCAGAAAAGCCGACGCACTGGTAATCGCCATAACCCAGGCTTTGGGATTGGCAAATTGAAAAAGCGCGGCAGAAAAGAATGACATCGGCTGCATGTTGCCGCTCGGATCTGCCTTGAACGACATTTTGCGCAATTTCCAGGCTAAATAAAGCAGATAACCAGAACCCAGCACTTTCAAGATCACATGTATCGATGGCAACGCCAGCAACAAACTGCCTATTCCCAATGCACACATGAGTAACAGCACGCCAAACCCAAAGGTAATCCCCAGCATGTGCGGGATTGAGCGGGTGAAGCCGAACATAATCCCGGACGACGTCAGCATGATGTTATTCGGCCCTGGCGTGATGGAGGACACGAACGCAAAGATGGCAAGCGGAAATAGTGACTCGAGAATCACAAGGCACCGCCAGGCAGAGGTTGAACTGCAGGATGAAAAGGCTGCCGCAACAGATTGCCAAGGCTTCGTACCGCGCCAGTCAATGCGCCACGATTATTGACACAGGCGATCTCGACCTGACAGACGGCGGCATCCGCCTCGACCACGATTAAGTGATCGGCGCACAGCGCCAGCGATAGCCCGGCAGAGACAAAATGATCGTCACCATCCCCTTCACAAGTCACCCAGACGCGTCCGGCCAGTACCCGCAAAGTGCACGGGCGGTTGGCGATCCCGGCCAAGACTTCCCCGCTGACAAAGGCATGTGCATCTTTCATAAATAACTTTTTCATCGCACTCAACCCGAAAATAATCATTGGAATAATTCGATAGGTGTATCCTAACTGACAGGTACGGTACAGTACCAATACACTTTATAAATTAATCACTTATATTGCACCGGTAATATGACCAATACACTTACTTCACCTACTTCAAACAAGCCCTCCGTCCCAAGCTTACTGAGCACACCGCAGCTACTTTCACGCGATGCAGACACTTCCCTCGTTGAACAAATTGTCCGCTCGATCGAAACACGGATCGATGACAAACTGCTACGTACCGGTGCACGCATGCCATCGATCCGCCAGTACGCTGATCTCAATGGCGTCTCGCGCTTTACCGTCGTCGAGTCCTATGACAGGCTGGTCGCTAAAGGCTTTCTGGAGTCGCGCCGTGGGTCGGGGTTTTATGTGCGCGAACGCTCGCCGTTGATTAACGCCCATCAAGGCGCACCATCAGACCCATTTCCGACGCCATTGATCGATGTGGTCTGGCTGGTGCGCAGTATGTTCCGGCAAATGCCAACTCAGAAAAAACCGGGTAGCGGCACCCTGCCGGTGGAATGGCTGGATGGCGATCTGATTGCCAACGCCTTGCGCGCCATCAGTCGTCAGAACTCCAGTCAATTGCTCGGCTATGGCGATCCGCAAGGATTTTTGCCGTTGCGCCAACAATTGCAACTCAAACTGGCAGAACTTGAAATTGCCGTCACACCCGAGCAAATCGTCACCACCACCGGCGTCACCCAAGGGCTCGATATCGTAGCGCGCCACTTTACCCAGCCGGGTGACGTGATTTTTGTCGATGATCCTTCGTGGTTTTTGATGTTTGGATCGTTTGCTGCGCTGGGAGCCAAAGTGATTGGCATTCCCCGTTTGGGAGACGGGCCGGATATCGCCAAACTGGCTGAGTTGGCCGCCATCCATAAACCCAAACTCTACGTATTGGTGTCGGTTCTGCATAACCCCACCTCGACCTCGCTGTCAGCCGCGCAAGCATTTCAGATTCTTAAAATTGCCGAAGAGCATGACTTCACCTTGGTCGAAGACGATATTTATTGCGATATGCATCCCGGCTCGGCGGTACAACCAGCCACCCGGCTGGCGACACTGGATCAACTCAATCGCGTGATCTATCTGGGCGGATTTTCGAAGACCTTATCGGCGAATCTGCGTGTGGGATTCATGGCTTGCTCGCGCAGCATGGCCCAACATTTAACTGACCGTAAAATGCTGACTTCGCTAACCACATCGGAAATTGGCGAGCGCGTAGTCTACAAAATCTTGTCTGAAGGCCATTACCGCAAGCATGCAGACCGCCTGCGCACCAAGCTCGATAGCGCACGCGACAAAACCATCCGACATCTGGAGCGGCTGGGCATGAATGTCGATATCGTCACCCCAGCGGGGATGTTTGTATGGGTTGACGTCGGTTTCGATACCAATGTTTTGGCCGAAAAAGCTGCCGCACAGGGCTTTATGTTGGCACCGGGAAGTTTATTTTCGCCTAACCAACTGCCGTCATCCCGTATGCGCATCAACGTCGCCGCTATGTCAGACCCTGGGATTTGGCGCTTTCTTGAGCAAGAATGTGGTCGATAGTATTGCGAGCTAGCCCTTGTAATAGCCAATTTACGCCCCATTTTTTAAACTCGTTTTATGGTGACCGCAGTGAAGCTCGATGCGGCACTGTAGAAAAATTTCTTTTTATTTACATTAACTACTCAAAGGTAACCAACGATGGCCGTTTCCGAAAAGCAAACCCTGGGTTTTCAAGCTGAAGTCAAACAGTTGCTGCAACTGATGATTCATTCTTTGTATTCCAACAAAGAAATTTTCCTGCGCGAGCTGATCTCGAACGCTTCAGATGCTGCCGACAAATTACGTTTTGAAGCGATCAACGACGGTGCTTTGTTCGAAAATGATCCTGAACTGAAGATCAAAGTCACGTTCGACAAAACCGCCCGCACCATCACGGTGTCCGACAACGGCATCGGGATGACCCGCGACGACGCTATCTCGCATCTGGGCACCATCGCCAAATCCGGCACCAAAGAATTCTTTTCAAAACTCTCCGGCGACCAGCAAAAAGATGCTGCATTGATCGGTCAGTTTGGCGTCGGTTTTTACTCAGCTTTTATCATCGCTGACAAAATCACGGTGGAAACCCGCCGCGCAGGCACCAGCACTACCGAAGGCGTGCGCTGGGAATCCGAAGGCGCGGGTGAATTCAGTATCGAAGCCATCGACAAAGCCAGCCGCGGCACCGATATCATTTTGCATCTGCGCGCAGAAGAAGACGAATTTCTGTCGGCCTGGAAACTAAAATCGATTATTCAAAAATACTCAGACCATATCTCGCTGCCGATCCTGATGCAGAAAGAAGAGTGGGATGAAGAGAAAAAAGAAACCGTCGTCCAGGACACCTTCGATACCGTCAATCAAGCCAGCGCACTGTGGGCACGCAACAAGTCGGACATCACTGAGGAACAATACGTTGAGTTCTACAAACACGTTTCGCACGCTTTCGAAGCGCCGCTGACCTACACCCATAATCGGGTTGAGGGTCGTAGCGAATATACCCAGTTGCTGTATATCCCGGCGCGGGCGCCATTCGATCTGTGGGATCGCAACAAGCATGGCGGCCTCAAGCTCTACGTCAAGCGTGTTTTCATCATGGACGATGCCGAGCAACTGATGCCGGTCTACCTGCGTTTTGTCAAAGGTGTGATCGATTCGGCAGATTTACCGCTGAACGTCTCGCGTGAAATCCTGCAAGAATCCCGCGACGTGCGCGTGATCCGCGAAGGCTCGACCAAGCGTGTATTGAGTATGCTCGAAGAGTTGGCTAACAATGATGAGCAAACGCAAAAGGATAAATACGCGACCTTCTGGACCGAGTTCGGTCAGGTTCTGAAAGAAGGTATCGGCGAAGATGCCGGCAACAAAGAACGCCTCGCCAAACTCTTGCGCTTTGCCTCCACCAACGCTGAAAGCGATGCCCAAATCGTCTCATTGGCCGATTATATCGGCCGTATGAAAGAAGGTCAGGACAAGATTTATTACGCTACTGGTGAGACCTACACAGCGGCTAAAAATAGCCCACATCTGGAGATTTTCCGCAAAAAAGGCGTAGAAGTTTTATTGCTGACAGACCGTGTCGATGAATGGATGCTGTCGTTCTTGACGGACTTTGAAGGCAAGGAACTCGCCTCCGTCGCCAAAGGCGGCCTTGATCTCGGCACGCTCGAAGACGAAGCTGAGAAAAAGCAGCATGAAGAAACCGAAACGTCATTCAAAGAGCTAGTCGAAAAGATGAAGACATCATTGGCCGACAAAGCCAAAGATGTCCGCGTCACTTTCCGCCTGACAGACTCACCGGCTTGTCTGGTGGCTGACACCAATGAGTTGTCTGGCAATCTGCTACGTATGCTCAAAGCGGCAGGTCAGGACGCACCAGACTCCAAACCGATTCTGGAAATCAACCCCGATCATCCGTTGGTGCAACGCTTGAAATATGAAGAAGCCAAGTTCGACGATTGGGCGAACATTTTGTTCGATCAGGCCATGCTGGCTGAAGGCGGCGCACTGGCCGATCCGGCGACTTTCGTTAAGCGTCTCAATGACATGTTGTTGGGATTGGCGGCAAAGTAAAATAACGCAGTACGGTTTCATAATAGCGGCAATAAATCAGTGTGAATAAAAAATGGGAGAGCGTTAAGCTCTCCCATTTTTTTGTCCAAATCATAAAAAAGAATTCTCTGTAAAAAAAGAAGAAAGTTCCAATATCCACAACGATGTTCAATTTTTATAATTTAAGAACGCCAGAGTTCTCTGGCGTAAAAAGTCATCGATAACAACGCGAACAAATTTTTTCGCTCCTATCGTTTATTTAATTTATAAGAAAGTAAATGTATGCATTTAAAAAAAATTCTTATCGGTACCTTGATTGCGGCCGCCTCGACCAGCTCTTTCGCCTGGGACAATACAGAAACTGAAGAACAGGGCTTTTATTGGGGCTGCAAATTCAAACAAGTCGATGTTGTCACCCAGCATTTGAATAGCTACAACCACTTGACCTGGGCTGATAGCGAACACGTTGCCGTACAAAAGGCAAAAGATTATTGGAATAGTTTACCGAGGAGCGCAGGTAAGCAACTACTCAGCGTCAGCTGCACCTCCGGGAAAAAAAAGCAATAATTAAATCAGAAAAATGATTTAGTACTTTAAATACTTCGCCAATAATCCCTGCTTCAAAATGCCTCTGATTCAACATCAGAGGCATTTTTATTTTGTAATAACGGAACGCCGTTGCATTATGGATGCCAGTCAATAAACGAAACAAGCTTTCTTCTTTTTTATCTGTTTAAGCATTCCAACGTGCTCAATTTCGCAATATACAAAGCAATTTTCTGCGAAACAAAAAGAGAATTCTACTATCAGTAATAACGTGCAATTTTTATACTTTAGTAACGCGCTCAATAACCTGGATATCAGAGATTATCTGTGACAACCCTGGCAACCTTTTCTTTTTTAACGATCGGTTAATCATGTCAACAATATATGTATGAATATCAATAAAATCCTTCTTAGCTCGTTAATTGCTGCCGTTGCAACCAGCTCTTTTGCCAACACCGATGGCCAAATCATCATCAAAGGAGAAATCACGCCAAACGCTTGTGGTGTGACGGTCGGAGCCAATCTGGTATTCAAAGATATTAAGCTCAATGATGATCCATCAAAGCCAACAAAATTGGATGGTGGGGTTGTCAGCTTCAGCATTCATTGTCCTCGCGCTTCCTCAATTATCTTCAGAATCAACGACAATCAAATTGCGTCGGGAAGTAAAGATGGTTGGGAATATGGTCTGGGCTTACATAAAAAAAATAGTATCGGAAGATACAAAATCACTCAGGCCACGGATATGATGATAGATGGTGTAAAGGGCCCCTCACAGCTTCTTATGTCGGATCCCGGAAAAGCAATAAAAAGCTGGAAAGCGACTAAAGAAATCAATCAGCATTTTTTGCACGTTATTCAAAAAGGAAATGGGGTTGGGAGAGAAGATACAACCCTTACCTCGGTGACGGGGGAATGGCTCATCACACCAACAATCAATCCCGCTAATACACTTGATTTATCTGAAAAGATCGAACTTGATGGCTCGGCCACGATAGAAATTATCTACGAATAAGTAAGACCGCGTAATTGTTTAGACAAGGGTACCTCTATGCAGACAGTACGACGGTATGGCCAGGCAAATGTATGACGTATAAATGATTATGCGAACTTACTTAGCAATCTGATGTAGTCGATTTATCGGATTTTTAAATCTCTGAATTTCACCTTATGACGACAGTAATTAAGTTCCGGACATTGAGCGCGCAGAACCCAAAAAGAGCCGAATAGAAGGTAACCAATTGCATCTCAAATCCAGCTTCCTCCCGGTCATAGACCGCAATGTTCGTATGTTGATATTAGGCAGCTTACCAGGTGAATTATCACTGGCGCACAGCGAATATTACGCACATCCGCAAAATCAATTTTGGCGTTTGATATCCGAAATCATAGGGATTAATTTGCCGCCGCTTAAATACTCTGACCGCTTAAAAACCCTTTTAGCGAACCATATCGGACTGTGGGATGTGGTTGCAGAAGCATACCGGGAAGGTAGCCTCGATAGCAAAATCCGCCATCATGCCAATAACGATCTTAATGGCTTAATCACTACCCTCCCCCAACTCACTACGATTGCCTTCAATGGCAGCACAGCTGCACGTCTCGGATTAAAAATATTAAAAGATCAGGCTAGCCAATATCGGATAATCCAACTCCCGTCTAGCAGTCCTGCATACACGCTACGTTATGCCGAAAAATTAGCCATATGGCAAAGTCTGCACATGTAACAAACCGCGTAGACATCACAGACATACTCCATTCTTTGTCCATCGGCTAAACACCCGATTCTAGCGTCCATTCAACAGTCTGATTTTCAGACAATCCCCTATTTCGCTCACACCGACTGTCAATGTTTGATCTCCTCAGTGGTAACTGCACGTTATCGAGATGTGATCCGCGTGTGTATGAGCGCCTTCAATGAAAAAAAATGAAGAATATTCTTACTCAACGACGGCGCTTGTCTTATTTCATTCCAATGCGGAGAAAACCATAATTTCGTGTGGGCAAATTAATAGAAATAAAGTTTGTTCATCACGAAGTGAAAGAGGTTTTCATTTTTTGCGAAGTGAAATTTTTCACTTGACACTAGGGCAGCGCTATCCAGCTGCATCATTGTAAAAGGCTTACTGTGCGGGAATGTTTATCCTGCATGGAAAAGCCTGCTTTAGGAAACAAAGTAATGAAAAAAACCAATATCGCGCTGGCCATTTTGATGGCACTCAGTGTGCAATATGCAAACGCACAAACCGCACCAACATCGTTATCATCAGCAGCAAAAAGCGCAGCCGCATACCAGCCTGCGGCATGGGACTCAAATCAAACTTACGCTTCGGCAGGGATACTTGTTAGCTGGAAAGGTAAAATTTATCAAAGTGCCCACTGGACATCAGGAGACGAACCTGATCCGATCAAGACATATGGTCCCTGGAGACTACACGTTGGCGCAGTTGTAGCACCAGAAGAAGTTCCTTTCACCGATCCAGAAGACTTCGAACTTGAAGAATACGACGAGCCTGGTTCAGTTATAAAACCTAGCGTGGTTGTAACACCAGAAGAAGTTCCTTTGACCAATCCAGAAGATTTCGAACTTGAAGAATACGACGAGCCTGGTTCCGTTATAAGACCAACCGTTGAAGAACCAACCGTTGTAGTACCGGTTATTGAAAAGCCAACCGTTGTAGTACCGGTTATTGAAAAGCCAGTCGTTGTAGTACCGGTTGTTGAAAAGCCAGTCGTTGAAGTACCAGTTATTGAAAAGCCAGTCGTTGTAGTACCAGTTATTGAAAAGCCAGTCGTTGTAGTACCAGTTATTGAAAAGCCAGTCGTTGTAGTACC
>NZ_JBRIIQ010000051.1:0-28864 GCF_052976905.1 Glaciimonas sp. GG7
CAGCGGCTAAGTTGATGTTGATGGGCATGTCTAGAAAAGAAGGTGTCAAATGAGCGCAGATAACAGCAGCTTTCCAGTCAATCCAGCCGCAAACAAAGTCTACCGCAAGCGTATTCTCACTCACAAGATAGGCATGTTGATGTCGTTTTTGGCGATGGCGTTTGGGCTAGTCGTCCTGATGTGGATTTTGGCCACGCTGGTGATCAATGGTGTGGGGGCGATGAATCTGGGATTGCTGACCCAAAACACACCATCGCCAGGCGGCGAGGGGGGAGGATTGCTTAATCCGATTGTGGGTAGTTTGATGCTGGTGGGTCTGGCGACATTGATCAGTACGCCGATCGGCATATTGGCTGGTATCTATCTGGCTGAGTACGGCGAGACCAGCAAACTGGCGCAGGTCACCCGGTTTGTGACCGACATTATGTTGTCCGCTCCCTCGATTGTGATTGGCTTGTTTGTGTATGCGATTTATGTCGCTAAGATCGGCCACTTTTCAGGCTGGGCCGGTACTTTTGCACTGTCGCTGATTGCTGTGCCGGTGGTGGTGCGCACCACGGACAATATGCTCAAACTGGTGCCGGGTAATTTGCGTGAGGCGGCATTTGCGTTGGGTGCGCCGCGTTGGAAAGTTGCTTTGACCGTACGTCTGCGCGCAGTCAAGGCGGGCGTGGTGACGGGCGTTTTGCTGGCCGTGGCACGGATTGCGGGGGAAACTGCACCATTACTCTTTACAGCGCTCAACAATCAATTTTTCAGCACCAATATGAATAAGCCGATTGCCAATCTGCCGGGTGTAATTAATCAATTTGCCAATAGCCCGTATGACAATTGGGTTTCACTGGCCTGGGCTGGCGCATTACTGATTACGTTGGGCGTTCTGATTCTGAATATCGTTGCCCGGACTTTGTTTAGCCAAAAAATTCCCGGTTAAAAGATGACTAATATGGACCATTCCATGACTACGCAAGCACTGCAAAGCACTGATATCGCTATAAAAAAACCGACCATAGAAATTTCAAACCTGAATTTCTTCTATGGCCATTTTCAGGGATTGAAAGATATCAATCTCAATATCAATGAAAAAAAAGTCACCGCATTCATCGGTCCGTCCGGATGTGGAAAATCCACGCTGCTGCGCACGCTTAACCGCATGTATGACCTCTATCCCGGGCAGCGCGCTGAGGGCCAGATTATGTACGCCGGGCGCAATATTCTGGAGGCTGGTCAGGATCTCAATATGCTGCGCGCCAAGGTCGGTATGGTGTTTCAGAAGCCAACGCCGTTTCCGATGTCGATCTACGACAACATCGCTTTTGGGATACGCCTGTACGAAAAATTACCTAAAGGCGAAATGGATGAGCGCGTGGAATGGGCCTTGACCAAGGCGGCTTTGTGGGGCGAGGTCAAAGATAAATTGAACAAAAGCGGCTTGAGTTTATCCGGCGGTCAGCAACAGCGTTTGTGTATTGCACGCAGTGTGGCGGTGCGCCCGGACGTACTGTTATTGGACGAGCCTACCTCCGCGCTGGACCCGATTTCTACGGCCAAGGTGGAAGAACTGATTACCGAATTGAAGCAGGATTACACCATCGCGATTGTTACCCACAACATGCAGCAGGCGGCGCGTTGTTCGGACTTCACGGCCTATATGTATTTGGGCGAACTGATGGAGTTCGGTCAGACTGATCAGATTTTTATGAATCCTGCGCGTAAAGAAACGCAGGATTACATTACCGGACGCTTTGGCTAAGTCAGGACTTAAGTCCTACTAACACTTTGGTTAAATTAGGGCTTACGCAAAACCGTCCCAGCAAGGCGTGCCGACGCAGACAGTACGAACGTACGGCAAGCAGAGCACAACGCCGCTGGGGCGATTTTGCGTAAGTCCTATAAATAACTCTCTTAATCGGCATAGAACCGTAAGGAAATCACATGACTGGCGAACATTCTTCAAAGCAATATGACTCGGACCTGGAAATGATCCGCTCTAAAGTATTGTTAATGGGCGGTTTGGTTGAGCGACAATTTCAGGACGCGATGAACGTCTTTCGTACTGGCAATATCGCTGCCGGTGAGCGCATCATTAAAGATGACGACACAGTCAACTTAATGGAAATTGAGCTCGATAACGCCTGCAGTCATTTGATCGTGCGTCGGCAACCGACCGCCAATGACTTGCGTACTGTGATGGCAACGATCAAGGTGATTACGGACCTTGAACGGGTCGGCGATGAAGCCGCCAAGATTGCACGCACAGCGATTCATTTGCATCAGCGCGGCATAGGGAGCATCGATCACATTGAAATGGTGCGCGTCATTGCTGCTGCTGCCGCCGATCTGTTGCACGATGCGTTGGATGCGCTGGCGCGGCTGGATGAAAAACAGGCGATTGGGCTTATTTCTCAGGATGCCGTGATCGATAGCGATTTCCGTTCGATCATGCGCAACGTGATCACCTACATGATGGAAGATCCACGCACGATTTCTGCTTTGATGGATACATTGTGGGTGGCCAAAGCGATTGAGCGCATTGGCGACCATGCAAAAAATATCGCTGAATATGTGATCTATATTGTCGAAGGTAAAGATATTCGGCATACCGATTACGCGGCTACCCATCTTGGCAATGGATCAGGCAATTGATATGTCGATGGCCTCCGATAAAACCTCGGTTCTGATTATTGAAGATGAACCCTCGATTGCTGAATTGATCGAGTACACGATGGTGGAGGCTGGTTGGCAGCCGACAGTGGCCACTACGGCTGCCGAAGGCTGGACCGCCATCGGGCGACGTATGCCGGATGTGGTGCTACTGGATTGGATGCTCCCGGATCAGAGCGGACTGCGGTTTTTATCGCGTGTGCGGGCCGAGCGGCAATACCAGTCTATGCTGGTGATGATGCTCACAGCCAAAAGTATGGAAGAGGATAAAATTGCCGGCCTCGATAATGGGGCCGATGATTACATGACCAAGCCGTTTTCGCCCCGCGAGCTGACCTCACGCGTCAAAGCGCTGTTGCGTCGCAAGAATCCGGAGCTGGCCCAGAGTGTGATGTCGGCTGGTGGCGTGGTACTTGATCCGGCCAGTTGTTCGGTATCGATGGATGAACAGAAAATCGATATCGGTCATGCCGAATATCGCTTGCTGAAATTTTTTATGGCTAATCCTGACCGTGTTTTTTCACGCAGCCAGTTGCTCGATAAAGTCTGGGGCGATCACGTTGTCATTGAAGAACGTACTGTTGACGTACATATATTGCGTCTGCGTAAGGCCTTGCGAGACGCCGATAATCTGATCCGTACTGTACGCAGTGTCGGCTACATGCTGTCTACAAAATAAATTTAATTCCTGATGAATCCCCAACTATTATTTTGGATCCCGGCAGCACTGCGCATGCTGATGTTTTTTATCGTTTCTGCCGTGGCATGGTTTTTTTGGGGGGCGATAGCGGGATTGTTGTTGTGCTTGTTGAGTATGACCGCGATGGTTCTTTTGCAGCTATTTTATTTATACCGTTTAGGTGGCTGGCTCGATCATCCCCAGAGTGAAAAATTGCCCGATGGATGGGGCGCATGGACGGATATATTTTCGCGTTTGTATCGGCTCCGACGCGATGATGAAAAAAATCAGGCTGAACTCACAGAATGGCTGGCGCGCTTTCGTCAGGCCATGCATTTGCTGCCGGATGGCGTCGTTATCATGGACGATGTGCTGTTTCTGGAATGGTGCAATCCGGCCGCTGAGCGGCATTTAGGCTTACAACACGGCCGCGATAAAGGCATGCGCGTCACCAATCTGATCCGCAATCCAGACTTCATCGATTACATTATTTTGGGTCGCTATGACCAACCGCTGATGTTGACATTGCGCGAGCGCAAATTGGTGGTGCAAATTATTCCCTTTGAAAATCGCCGCCAGATTCTGGTCACGCACGATGCCACCGAGTCGGAGCGTATCGATATGATGCGCCGCGACTTTATCGCCAACGCATCGCATGAACTGCGCACACCGCTGACGGTGATCAACGGCTTTTTGGAGATCGCTCAGGCACACCCAAATCTCGACCCTCAAGTACGCGCCGGACATCTGAAGATGATGACCGAACAGGGCCAGCGCATGCAAAATCTGATTGGCGACATGCTTACGCTGACGCGGCTGGAATCGATCGATTATCCCATGCGGCCCGAGCGCGTCAATATGTCGGCGATGTTGAGCAATATCCTCGAGGAAGTAAAAATCCTATCAGCCGGTCAGCATGATTTTTCCTTGCGCGTAGACGGCCCGGACATCCTTGGCAGCTTTGATGAGCTGCGTAGTGCTTTCAATAATCTGGTCTCTAACGCGGTGCGGTATACCCCGGCAGGTGGAAAAATAGATGTGCTTTGGCAAAACACGCCAGCCGGTCCGCAATTTGTGGTGCGCGATACCGGCATAGGCTTTAGCTCGGAGCATATTTCGCGCCTCACTGAGCGTTTCTACCGGGTCGATAAAAGTCGCTCACGCGAAACTCAGGGAACCGGGTTGGGTCTTGCCATTGTTAAACATGTGTTGTTGCGCCACGGAGGGACGCTGGGGGTCGAGTCTAGCCCTGACAAAGGCAGCGTGTTTACAGTGCGTCTACCGGCATCGATTGCGGTGGATAATAAAGTCAATTTAATAACATCTTTATGTCAGATTGGAATAGTTTCGTAAAAGTTCTATGCACATAAATTATGTAGGTAAAGTAATAATATTTTTACAGCGGCATAAAAATAATCTAAAGTAATGCTTTGTATCAACATTATTGATGCTTAACTAAAACATAAGAAATGGCCCGACTAATGCTTAATTTTTTCAAAAACATCTTCGGTTCTGACACGAGTACTAAGCCTGCTGTACCAATCGAAGTTTCTGAGGTGGATATCAACACCGTACGGGAACTCAACATTGGCGCAGCCATCTCGGCGCATGAAAATTGGAAAATCAGATTGACAGCTTTTTTGGCAGGCAAATCTACTGAAGATTTACGCCCGGAAGTGATCTGCTTTGACAACCGTTGCGACCTTGGCAAATGGCTGCATGGGGCGGCGAAAGAGCAGTTAGGCAAATACACGGCGTTTCAGCAACTTGTGGCCGAACATAAAAGTTTTCACTATCACGCCTCCAATGTAGTGAGTCTGACGCAGGCAGGAAAAATAGAAGAGGCGGAAAAATTACTCGACAATGGATTTCGGCTTTCGAGTGAACGTGTCGTCAAATTTTTGCGCGATTTAACCTGATCCGATTTGAGTTTCATTCTGATGACCCAACACGCAATATTGCCTCCAATCAACCGGAGGCAAACTTATTTTAAGTTGCCATATTCCAAATATTGGGTATTGACTCCGACACCAATAGCATGCAATTGCACAAGATGCTGGTGAAATATGGACTGTTGCACCCACTTAGCAGCCATTTACCCGTAAGTCCGACCGCCTCGCAGGCTACAACAGAGTAAACTACGCACCAATTGTTTCGCATAGTGCGATTCGAGCAAACTTGCGAGTTCCATCATGTCAGAGTACCCCATCCCCCTATTTGCCGATTTAAACCTGAGTGAGCCGTTGTTACGCGTTCTCAAGGAAGTCGGCTATGAGTCCCCGTCGCCGATTCAGGCCGCGACCATCCCTATTTTGCTGGAGAACCGCGACGTACTCGGTCAAGCCCAGACCGGTACGGGTAAAACGGCGGCTTTCGCGTTGCCGATTTTGTCGCGTATTGATCTCAAACAAACGACTCCGCAAGCGCTGGTATTAGCGCCTACGCGTGAGTTGGCGATTCAGGTTGCCGAAGCTTTTCAGCGCTATGCCGCGCATATTCCCGGTTTTCATGTACTGCCAATCTACGGCGGTCAGGGTTATGAGCCGCAACTGCGTGCATTGCGTCGTGGCGTGCACGTCGTGGTCGGCACGCCGGGTCGCGTCATCGATCACCTGGATAAAGGCACGCTTGACCTGTCCAGGCTCAAAACCATGGTCCTCGACGAGGCTGATGAAATGCTGCGCATGGGGTTTATCGACGACGTCGAAAGTATCCTGAAAAAAACCCCGGATACGCGTCAGACCGCCTTGTTTTCGGCGACCATGCCGTCGGTGATCCGACGCATTGCCAAAACCTATTTGCGCGATCCGGTAGAGATTGCGATTGCGGCCAAAACCGGCACTGCGGACAATATTCGTCAACGCTATTGGTTAGTGAGCGGCATGCAAAAGCTAGAAGCGCTTACCCGTATTCTGGAAGCTGAAACTTTCGACGGCATGATCATTTTTGCGCGCACCAAACTTGGCACGGAAGAGCTGGCGAGCAAGTTGCAGGCACGCGGATTCTCAGCCGCTGCCATCAATGGCGATATCCAACAGCAACAGCGCGAACGTACGATCCAGCAACTCAAGGATGGCCGCATTGATATTCTGGTCGCCACCGATGTCGCCGCACGCGGTCTCGATGTTGAGCGCATCACGCACGTGGTCAACTACGATGTCCCGCACGATCCGGAAAGCTATACCCACCGGATTGGCCGTACTGGCCGCGCCGGTCGTAGCGGCGAGGCGATTTTGTTTATCACGCCGCGTGAAAAAACGCTGCTCAAAGTCATTGAGCGCGCTACCCGTCAACCGATTGAGCCGTTGATATTGCCGAGCATTCAAGCCGTCAATGATGTCCGCATTGCCAAGTTCAAGATGCAAATCGACGAGGTATTAGCGCAGGGTGGGCTGGAACAATTCCGCGCCATCATTGAAGAGTACGAGGCGGAGAAAAACGTCCCCGCAATTGAAATCGCCGCAGCCATGGCAAAACTGGCGCGTGGCGATGTACCGCTCTTAATCGATAAAAATCAGCGCGAGCAAAGCACCTCTACCTGGTCCGATGACCGCGCACCGCGTGCCGGCAAGTTTGATCGCCCGGAGCGTAGCGAAAGAGCAGAGCGCCCGAGCAGATTTGAGTCGAGCGAGCGCAATGAACGCAATGAGCGCAGCGAGCGTCCAGCGGCTCCCAGAAGAGAGCGCACCGAGCGCGGGTCCGATGTCGGCATGCAGACTTTCCGCATAGAAGTCGGCCATGCGCATGGCGTCAAACCGGGCAATATCGTCGGTGCGATTGCCAATGAAGCAGGGATGGATGCCAAACATATCGGACGCATCGAAATATTCGATAACCACAGCGTGCTCGATTTACCTGACAGCATGCCTGCCGATTTGCTCGATCATCTGAAGACGGTGTGGGTAGCGGGTCAGCAGCTACGCATTAGCAAGGATGGCGGGCAGTCGGATGTTGCGCATGCAGTGCCAGTTGCGAAAGCACCATTTTCTGCGCCTGCTGCACCTGCCGCACATAAACCGCGTGAGTATGCAGCAGCAACTCCTGCGCCATTCGAACGCAAAGAGCGCACCGATCATGCCGATGATCAACCGGTGAGATCGGAGCCACCAAAGACTGAGCGTAACGAACGCAAAAGCAGCGTCGGGATGCAACGTTTTCGCATCGAAGTCGGTAATGATCAAGGCGTAAAGGCAGGCAATATTGTGGGTGCCATCGCCAATGAAGCCAATCTGGATGCTAAATATATCGGTCGCATTGAAATATTTGACGATCACAGCACCCTCGATTTGCCGGAAGGCATGCCCAAAGAACTGCTTGAGCATCTGAAAACCGTCTGGGTAGCAGGCCATCAACTGCGCATCAGCATGACCGGTGAGCAAGTGCAAGGCGGCGAGAAATTTGTCAACAAAACGCTTGCGGCTAAAAAAACTGGCGGCGACAGACGCTTCCTTGAAAAAACTGGCGACAAGCCGTTTAAAAATAAAAACGATTTTAATAACCGCAGCGATGCAGGAAAATCTGCACCAAAGCCGCATCGCAAAGGTCCTAAGCCAACTTAATACGATGGCGAATACGCAGTAACAATAGACGTATGCGTCTGTAAGAGATCAAATCGATACACAAGATTTGATCTCTTTTTTTGAGCGCACGCTTAACCAACAATAAATGACCTCCACGCAGACCTCACCGGGCAGCTTCCGACCCCGCCTGACATTACAAACCCTGACCCGTGGCGACGGCCTGCTAGGGATGAGGCCGTCCGGTCCCTTTGGGCCGCGTGGCGGAAGTGTGACGGTGGTACGGATAAGCTGGACCTATATCACTGACGACGGGTCAAGTTGGGAAACGCCAGCGCCCACGACTTTATTAAATCGCCGTCCCGCCTCTGCGCAGCACGTTGAAAATCAAACTGGACAGCACATCCTCACGCGGGATGTTGATGTCGAAGCCAATGCCTTAGATCGCGTCTGGGATCTTGGCTTGCATCCGCTGCCACAAGAAAACCTGCAATGGCGTACGGACGATCGAACCGAAGATCGCGAAGATCGTGAAGAATACGCATCGCTCTGGACCTTGGTGCAAGAGGATTTTTTTGCCGATTTTTGGGCCGATGCATTACCCGTGTTACAGGCCGAGGGCTGGTCTGTCGTAGTCCATCCCGGCTTTGCCCACGAGAGCGTGGAAGTAGAAGCCTGGCATTTAAATATCAGCACGCAAACCGGCGAGATTCTGAGCAAAGAAGTCACAGCACGTATGCACAATCGTCCACCGTCTATGACCGCATTAAGCCAGCCGTCGGGCGAATCGTGGTTACTCACGCTAGGCATAGAGATCGACGGCGACATGCTGGATTTAACGCCGTTGCTGGCAGCATTGTTGCAACGCGATCCACGTTGGCTCGATGCCCGAAAACTGGCCCTGATTGACGATGCAGAATGGGTGATGTTGCGTGCGCCGGGAGGCAAACGAATTGCCGCGCAAGCCGCACCGCTAAAGGCGATTGTCGGCAGCATGCTCGAGCTGCTCACCGATCCTGCGCGTAAAGCAGGACCGTTGCATCTGTCCCCTTGGGATGACTATCGGATTGAGGCGATGCGCTTAAGTTTGCAGAATTCGCAACAACAACGCGCCGGTCTGCACGGTGCATGGCAACTGCGAGGGGAGGCCGGTCTGCGTGAATTGGCGCAACGCTTGCAACAAACGACTGGCCCTCAGCCGATCACTGCGCCTGCCGGTTTAGGGATCACCTTAAGACCGTATCAATTGCATGGCGTGGCGTGGTTGCAATACCTGCGCGAGCAGCATCTGGCCGGGATTCTGGCCGACGACATGGGTTTGGGAAAAACCGCGCAGGCGCTCGCCCATCTTCTGATCGAGCAGCAATCCGGTCGACTCGATTGCCCTGCCTTGATCGTGCTGCCGACGTCGCTGATCGGCAACTGGCAGGCCGAAGCCAGACGGATGGCTCCCAGCCTGCGCGTACTGGCCTTGCAAGGTCCGCACAGAAAGCAGGATTTTGGTCGGATGGCGGAGTATGACGTTGTACTGACGACCTATCCCTTACTCTGGCGCGACCGCACCGCGCTGGAGGCGCAGCCATTTCATCTGCTCATTCTCGACGAAGCGCAAACCGTTAAAAATGCAGCGGCCCGCAGCGCCAACGCGGTGCGACGCATACGGGCGCGTCATCGGCTTTGCATGACAGGCACGCCGCTGGAAAATCATCTCGGCGAATTGTGGACGCAGTTTGATTTTTTGATGCCCGGGTTTCTGGGTGATGCGCGTAGTTTTATGCGGCTATGGCGCAGGCCTATTGAGGCGGGTGGGCAGTCAGGTGGGCAGTCATTGCGCGCGCAATTGCTGGCGCAACGGGTCCGGCCTTTCATCTTGCGTCGGCGCAAGGAAGAGGTCGCCACAGAGTTGCCACCAAAGGTCGAAGTCATTAAACGTCTACAATTGCAAGGCCATCAGCGCGATCTCTATGAAAGCGTGCGGGTCGCCGCTGACGAGCACGTGCGACGGGTCTTGCAGCGCAAAGGATTCTCGGGCGGGCAAATATTGATTCTTGACGCCTTGTTGAAACTGCGTCAGGTATGTTGCGATCCGTTTCTACTCAAGGGGGTGACGCGCTCGACCACCATGCAACGTGCAAAGCTGGAAATGCTGCACGAGATGCTGCCGACCCTGGTGGCGGAGGGACGCCGGATTTTAGTGTTTTCACAATTTACAGAATTGCTGGGGATGATCGAAGCCGAACTCGATGCCTTGAAGCTACCTTGGCTGGCATTGACAGGGAAGACGCCCCCCGCACAACGGGCCGCAGTGGTGGCGCAATTTCAGGCTGAAACCGTTCCTATTTTTCTCATCAGCCTCAAGGCTGGCGGCGTCGGACTTAATCTCACCGCTGCAGATACCGTCATCCATATGGATCCCTGGTGGAACCCCGCAGTGGAAGAGCAGGCAACCGCCCGCGCGCATCGGATCGGGCAGGAGAAGGTGGTCTTCGTTTATCAACTGGTCATCGAGGGCAGTATCGAAGAACGCATTCTGGAACTGCAGGCACGCAAAGCCGCATTGGCCGATGCTGTGTTGGGAGTTGATGGCGCAGTCGTCGCTAAATTTAATGCCGACGATCTGCAATTGTTGCTGGCACCTTTGCGGTGATTGTGTTTCTATGCGGCAACTACATTTTCTGCTGCATATGCAATTGCATATGGCGGTTATTTAATTGGCGTGATAAATCGTCTGCTTTTCAGCAATAAGCTGTCTTCGCCAATCGTATTACGGCTAAATAACGATGAGCGCATTTACCAATGCATTGGTGTTGCGCTTTTCAAAAACAAACACGAGACACTCTGTTGACGGTCGCATAAACAAATGCCGCTTCAGAGGATAAATAAAAGGAACATCCCATCATGGAATCACAAGTCCAATCCCCGCCTTTGCCGCAGGTTGACTTAGGCAGCGCTATCGGTGCCAGTACCGGTAAGCTCGATCAATACTTTCAGATCACCGCCCGTGGCAGCACGCAACGTCGCGAAGTCATCGCCGGTATCACCACGTTTCTGGCAATGGTGTATTCCGTTTTTGTTGTGCCCGAAATGTTGGGTCATGCCGGTTTTGACGTCAGCGCCGTGTTTATCGCCGTCTGTCTGACGACCGCCTTCGGTTCGCTGGTCATGGGGCTATGGGCACGCTTGCCGATCGCCGTAGGTTGCGCTATTTCGCTCACAGCCTTTACCGCGTTCGGGCTAGTACTGGGCAAAGGGATATCGCCAGAGGTCGCGCTTGGTGCCGTGTTCTTGACAGGGCTGGTCTTCACGGCGATTTCAGTCACCGGCGTGCGCTCATGGATATTGCAAAACCTGCCAGCAGGCGTGGCGCATGGCACCGGGGTCGGAATAGGATTATTTCTATTACTGATCGCCTCCAACGAAGTCGGCATGGTGGTAAAAAACGCCGGTCCGGGACTGCCTGTTGCGCTCGGCCACATCACGGCCTTTCCGGTGGTGATGAGCATCCTCGGCTTAGCCGCCATCTTCGGGCTTGAGCGCAGACGTGTACCGGGTGGCATTTTGCTGGTCGTGATCGCGATATCGATCCTGGGTTTAATATTTGATCCCGCCGTCAAATTCACCGGCATATTTGCGTGGCCGGTCCTAAGTTCTTCTGGACATTCTTCATTAATCGGTGCGATGGATGTCAAAGGCGCATTGAGCATGGCGGTGCTGCCGAGTGTGCTGGCGCTGGTCATGACAGCCGTATTCGACGCCACCGGAACGATACGCGCCGTAGCCGGTCAGGCCGGGCAAGTCAATGAAAAGGGTTATATCCACAATGGCGGACGTGCGCTGACAGCAGACTCGATCAGTTCGATTTTTGCCGGTTTGGTCGGCGGTGCACCGGCTGCAGCCTATATTGAATCAACTGTCGGTACAGCAGCAGGCGCCAGAACTGGCCTGACTGCGGTGGTGGTCGGCGTACTGTTTCTGGCAGTGATTTTCTTCTCACCTTTAGCCGGTCTGGTACCCGCCTATGCGACAGCTCCCGCGTTGATGTATGTCGGATTATTGATGCTGGGTAGCGTCAGCAAGATGCATATGGAAGATACGGTTGATGCGATGTCGGGACTGGTGTGTGCGGTCTTTATCGTACTGACTTGCAATATCGTCACAGGTATCATGCTGGGTTTTTGCACGCTGGTTGTCGGCCGTATTGTGTCCGGTGAGTATCGCAAACTGACGGTAGGCACGGTGGTCATTGCGATTGCGCTGGCTGTATTTTATGGTGGTGGTTGGGCTATTTAAGGTGATGCCCGGGTTTGCTTGCTGGTTGAAGTGGCCCGAGATAATTGCAGAAAACTAATCAAATAAATTGGATGCGTCATTGCAAACTCCGGGACCGCCAATTGGCCGCAGTGGTTGCGTCACTACGTTCTACAACCCCCTATTTACCGGTTGACCGCAGTTGTCAGGCCGGGGTATCGTGTCAGCGTTTCTCGAAGAGGAACCAGGTGTGAGAACCTGTGTACACAAATCCAGACCGCGCCATGCGGGCTGCGCCTTCGTTCATCCTTTATGGGTGGCGGTGGCGAGGAAGCCTTCGGGCTTACTGGGTTTGATTTGTGTGCCAGGTTCTCACCCTCGTCATTTGCCGCCCACCCTCGTTTACATAACGAGAGCGGCTCAACTAGACCAGAGGACTGATCGATGTCGAATACCAAGCCCCCCCAAAAACCAAAATTCCCTAAAACTGATCGTCTGGCCGTCGCCCAAACGTCGCCCGAGACAATGACGGCAGAGGTAAAAGATCTTTCCCTCGCCGAATTCGCAGCCGTGACAGCAGATGTCTGTAGCGGCCTGCACAGCTACCTCAGAGCCATCGAGCATGGTGACGGTGCAAAGCCTTTAGTGACCCCGCATGTGCTCGCTTTGCAGCAACTTGCGGTGGCGTCAACCTGGCTGTTGCGTGAGCATGCGAATAAAAAATTGGCGTCGGTCAATACACAATCCGTCACAGAGTGCGATCGCACGAAATTGCACTGACGTTGCAGTGGTTGAGAAAAAAGACAGCCAAAGCGGCCAAACAAGATAAACGGATAGGAAGTTGATATGGCATTAACGAGAGATTTCAAACACACCATTGTCGAGCGTGTGAACCGAGACCCTGCGTTTGCCAAAGCGCTACTTGATGAAGCCGCCACGTCGTTCCTAAATGGGGAGCCCGATGTTGCTCACCTTATTCTGCGTGACTTGGTTAACGCCACAGTGGGTTTCGAGCAACTTGCGGAGTTGACACATAAACCAGGCAAGAGTCTTCACCGCATGCTCTCGTCCAATGGCAACCCTAGCATGAGCAGTTTGGCGGCTATATTTGGCGCGGTGCGTTCACGTCTCAAGGTTGGTATTGAGGTACATACGATTGAAGCTGGTTAAGTACTCTTTCTAATTCGTGATCTGAAGGCATGTAACGGTTACGGTTATTACGACTTTGTTAAATGAAAGGACCGTGAACTTTTGAAGTTCTATCAATGCTCATCGTATCTACTGAATAGCCATTTTGGATAGAAAATTTATCGGTTGATCTCAGTTTTTGGCCAGGGTCACGGGTGGTGGGGGCAGCTGTTTTTACCGCTTCGTTGCGGTGGGCCTGCTGGCTGTTGTAACGGCTTATGCTGATCAGGCATAGTGTGATCTTCTCGGATATCCCGAGTTGGGGGGAGGAGCTGGAGCTGGTGGTGGCTTTTGATTATTCATGACATATTTTTTAAGAATGACAGGGTTGGAAATGTCAACTTTTTGTACCGAGCGAGTCTAATATTTATTAAGTTTTTCAAAGAAGAAAATCCATAGGCTGAAAAAGTAAAAAGAGCTGTGGCTTGCGTATTAAAAGCAAAAAAAAGCACCGCGATAAAACGCCGGTGCTTTTTTTTAAACAATATTGATGCCTAAGTATCAATTATCAAATGTTCATTGCTGATCGCAATAAAAAATTCCATATTATTTTTCGAGCCAAGTTTTTTCATCAGCGTTTGTTTTTGTGAGCTCACTGTTTTAACACTGCGCTTGGTCAGACTAGCGATTTCGGTCAGGCTCAGTCCGCGTTTCAACATGCGTATGTTTTCCATTTCCATGGATGACAGCTTGATCTGGGTAATGGGTGAGTGGGGGTCGCGGCCGGTGGCCACCATGTGTTTGTAGATGCCTTCGGCTGTTGCGTGATCCATGAATTGATTGCCGATGCGGACTTCTTGTACGGCGAAAAGGACATTTTTCATGTCGCTATTTTTTCGGATAAAACCATGTACGCCGGATTCCAACGCCGTTTGTGCGGTGGCGAAGTCTTCGCGTGCTGACAGGACAATGATTTTCATATCCGGATACATCTCTCTGATTTTTTTGATCATCGGTAAGCCGTCTGGCAGTGAGTCGCCGTAAAACGAATAGTCGCAAATCAGAATGTCGCATTCGTATAGTGATAGGGCTTTGAATGTATTCGATACGGTTGCCGCTGTTGCCACAATGCGAATGCTTTCGTCGCTGTCGAGCATCTTTGCGACGCCATGCAAAATAATGGGGTGGTCGTCGGCCACGATGACGTTGCAGATGTCGTTGATGTCATCGTTGATATCGTCGTTGGGAGTGTCGGCATCGTTGTCGGTGAATGAGGTGCTGATCATAGTGTTGTCCTTGCTTTTCTATCGCAAAAATGTGGGATCGACAGGGCGGTGGTGTTGATTGTGTTGATCTGCTTGCAGGTGAAACTTCCCGCCCGGAGCGAAAAGAATTATCTCAATTAAGACGAATTGCGGGGATTGGATGTGTCTATTTTTTTGAGGGAATTCACTATTTTATTGGGAGAGAATTCTGTATTTTTGGAGGTTTTTTGATGTTCTCCGATGCTATGCTGCAACCATTATCATCCTGCTAAAACGTTATGGCCTCTTCCATTTCAACAGACCGTATGACGACAATTTCGCGCAGATTTTTACAGGCGCGCAGTTATTTAATCATCGCGTTATTAGGCTTGTTACTGGCGTTATATATCGGTCTTCTTTTCCTGTTTACCCTGTGGGACCGCAGCGAATGGGCGCAAGAAAATTATGCTGATCTGTTGCGGCAAATATCGCAGCAAGAGTCTTTTATCTCCAAATTTGCCAACGTGGTGCCGGGATATTTATGCGTTTCGGAAGGGACGTGTAGAAATTTATTAAAGGACACGGATAGTTTGCCGTCGATTGGGCAGTCGCGCTTGACGGAGTTGTCGACCGGAGAGAAATTCTGGACCTTGCGCAGCGCTCCGATGCCGGGTGCGGTGCCCAGAGAGAAGCAGGAACAAAGGGATCTGAAGCTGTTTGTGTTGGGCGGCCGTTTTGCCCGGTTTGATACCGTATTTTGGGGAAGTTCGGAAGGGATCGATCAATCGTTGCTGATGTCGGCTGACGGTACGCTGACCTTTTTTATGCCGCACGTAGCGGGCCAGGAGAGGCAGCAACTTGATATTGCCAAGATGACGCGCTTCTCTCAAATGAAGCTCACAGCGTTCCGAAAAGTGATGCAGGACTATCCTAAGTCGGCCAATGCGGACGGCGTCTTCTGGACCGGGGCGCTTAAGGACCCGTTTACAGGCCGGACCATTTTCTCAGGCTTTATTCCGTTGGCCGATAGTCAGGGCGGGATTCTGGGATATGCCTCCAGCGATATTTCTCCAGACGCCGTATCGAGACGCAGCAAAATTACCGGCGATGCATTTCAGCGCCAATCAGGGTCGATCTTGTTGTATTCCGATTGGGGCCAATTGATGTTGGTCGATGGCCGTGCACCGACTGCTGACGAGATTGCGTTATACCGACATCTGGACAATGACGAAGGCTATGAACGCTATACCCGCTTGTTGCAATTCCGGCTCACCGATGGGGTCTTGGAGGTCAGTTATGCGGTCCCGAATATCCAATGGCGTGTGGTGTATGCGGTTAGGGTCTCGTCTATTTTTATGGATAGAATTGTGCCCATTTGTGGCGGTGCGCTGTTGTTTTTGCTACTCGTCATTAACGTGTATTTCGGCACCCGGCGCATCGCGCGCATGGAGATCCGGCCCGCTGCGATGCAGGCCAAACGGCTGGCCGATAGCGAGCATTTTAATCGGACCGTGGTGGAAACTTCGCCCGTTGGACTAGCGGTTGTACGTAAGCGTGATGGCAGCATCATTTTGCAAAACGCGCAATTTGTACCGATGGCGCGTTGGCGCCTGTTTGACGCCGCCGATCAGGCTATCGTCGGCAATGCATGGTCGATATTGTTGGCGCAAGACGTGCAAGGGCATCGCGATGCGTTGCATCTGGAAGATAGCGATAGCGGACATTTTTACCAAATCGGGATCGCCCAGGCGATGCTTGAGGACGAGCCGGTCATGATTTGCGTGTTAAGCGATATGACGGACCGCAAGCGCACTGAAGAGGCGCTGGCACAAGCGAAGCTGCTTGCAGAGTCCGCCAGCGCTGCCAAGAGTTTATTTTTAGCCACGATTAGTCATGAAATTCGTACGCCTTTATACGGCATGCTGGCCTCGATTGAGTTGATGGCGAATACTCAGCTTAATGACGAACAGCGCCAGTTGTCACACACCATGGACGGTTCTGCACGTACGCTAAAAGACGTATTGAACGATGCACTGGACTTCACCAAAGGGGAAACGGACACCGCCGACCTTGATCGTCAGGAGTTCGATTTGACCAAATGTGTTGAAACCGTGGTGCAGGGCTTTTGGTCGCGTGCCTCATTGAAGAATCTGGAACTGTATTGTTTGATGGACCCGACCTTGTCTGGCCTATGGTGGGGCGATGCGCTCAAGCTGACGCAGGTATTAAATAATCTGATCAATAACGCCGTCAAATTCACCGTCAGCGGCAGCGTCACCCTCAGCGGAAAGCTCCTTGCGGCAGGGCCGGACGGGGCGCGCATTGAGTTATCCGTCAGCGACACCGGGCCCGGGATCGCAGCAGAAGATAGAGAACGTATTTTTCAGGCGTTTGGACAGGCCAGCAGTCCGATGAAGGGGCAGCAGTTTTCGGGCACTGGTCTGGGGCTTTTCATTTGTCAGAAATTTGTAGCCGCGATGGACGGCACGATCAGCCTCCATTCGACGCCCGGAAAAGGGAGCACTTTTGTCGTTGGCCTGGTACTCAATCGTTCTTCCAAGATGCCATTGGACGCCATCGACGCCGATGCTCTGGACGGCTTAACGTTCGTCATCAATGCTGTCCCCGACTATGCGGCCCATTTGTCGGCGCTGCTGGAGTCTGAGCATGGCGTGGTGACAAGGCTGGAGGATGATCCGCATAGCAGGGAGGGTTATTCGACCCGCATTGACATCGGTTCCCTTGCAGGGGGCGATGCCTCCGTATTTCTAGACCCGTCACTACCTTACCGGCCGTTTCTGAAAGGAGGGCATGGATTCGTCAATCCTCTTTCTGGCGCGGCCACGATTGATGCCCTCTTGATGGCGGTCGGGCGTAAAGCGTTTCTTGGAGAAGAAGCTGTGCTACCGGCTGTGGGTAGTGCGCGCAAAACCGATGCCCGTATTTTGCTCGTTGATGATCAGGCGATTAACCGACTATTACTCGAAAAACAATTGGCCTGGTTTGGTTGCAGCAGCATTACTGCCGCTGAAGGTGCGCAAGAAGCATTGCGACAGTTTGAGAACGGGCAGCATTTCGATCTGATTTTGACCGATATCAATATGCCGGGCATGAACGGTTATGAGTTGGCGTTGGCGTTACGTGCACGTGGCGTGACCGCGCCAATAGTGGCGGTCACCGCGGCCCTGTTAGCAGGGGAGCGTGAGCGCGGTCAGGCCGCTGGTATGAATGGTTACATGATCAAGCCATTTAGCATGGATGATCTGGAAAAACTGTTGGAACGACATATTGGCTTGCATGCCGCGATGCCGGTGACGTCGCCGATGCAGGATATTGATACCCCGACTGACATCCCGACTGAGGCGGCAGAAGCGCAGGCGATTGCCAAGGCCATCGCTGCTGCGCAAATGTGGCAACCCGACATGCTGGAGGCCGCCGTTGAGAGTATTACCGCTGACCTTGCGCTGCTGGCAATCGCCATTGGGCGCGCCGATCTTGAGTATCTGGGCGAGATCGTGCATCGGATTCATGGCGGTATGTCGGCACTCGATATGCGCCCGGCGGCTGCGCTTTGTAGCGCCATAGAGGGGGCTGCTGAGTATGATTGGCACGAAGAGGCGTTTCAGTTAGCGCCTGTGTTGCAAACAATGCTGGAGCAGGTTCGGTTGGATATTGATCCGGGTGAGGATTGATTTGTTGCGGATGAATTCATTATTTTATGGGAAGATATTTCTGCAAATAGATGGCAGCTTTTCTTATATGAATAATGATGAGAGTTTTTTAAAATATGCCTTGTTGTAGATCGGCTGCAACAAGACGTTATTTATTTTTAATGTCTCTATTTCTTTCTTAAGTTAAGCCAATAAAGGCGATATAAAAGTAATAATTATGCGTATTAAAAAAATTCTTCTCGGCACGTTGATTGCAGCCATTGTAATCTCTTCGGCCAGCTCTTTCGCCTCTGATGAAGCGACCATAACAATCAAAGGTAATATCATCCCGACTGCTTGTAGCTTAATGTTGAATAATGGGGATATTGATTTCGGGAATGATATTAAATTGGAAGCAGATAGCTCCACTCCTACTACACTGTCAAAAAAAACAATAAAATACACAATTAAATGTCCGTCAGAGAAAGCAATTAAATATACATTTAAAGATAATCAGTCGAATAAGGAAGGAGCAGCTGATGGAAAATTTGGTTTAGGTAAAACATCAACACTTGGTGAAATTGGATATTATAAATTAACCAATACAATTGGTAGTAATGTAGGTGATTCGAATAATGGTTTTTTAATTTCAAGTACGGATGATGGTGGTACTTGGACGATGTCTACGAACCCATATATAGCCGGACAAACTTATTCTACTGCCCATAGTGGTGATAGTCCTACGCCAAAGGGATATAGAACACTCACTGGTGATATTGCTGTAGAGACAGTGATTAATCCCTCTTCAAAACTTGGCGGGTCTGACAAAATAGAATTGAATGGCTCATCGACGATGACTATTTCTTATATTTAACATGATAAGTAAGGCCGCATTATTGGTTCTGGGCATTGCCTGACAATTGATGTGCCTGCTTCTTTGTTGACGTATTCCTTGTATTCCTCGTATTCCATAAGACAGAGGCCAAAGGCCTCTGTCTTATCAATCCTGGCGATTCCGCCTCCCTCTGTAATCATCTTTCTCTTTGAAAAAATGTCGCACAACACATGTGCGACATGTCTGACTTAAAACTCAGATATTTCTTATTTATGGGATTTTCCCCATAGGTATCGAGGAAGAGAATTCTTATAATCCATCTCGTTGTCAGAGCATTGTGGATAGGTTTCAACGTCTTCCTCTTGGCATAAAAAAATTCAAAATTACTATGATTCATTTTAAAGAGAGAATTTCTGTGTTTGCAAAAAAAATGACCAGATATTTTCTTTGTATTGTAGTGACGAGCATTTCAGCTCATGTGCTTGCGGCAACGACCGCTGAATTAATCGTAAAAAGTACCATTATCCCATCCGGCTGTACCGTGGAGTTTTCAAACAGTGTTCTCGATTATGGGGATATTCCGGCAGAAACACTGTCTCCGATAGCCGTAACAGAATTGAAGCCGCTTTCGACGACTTTTACGATTACATGCAATGCCGCTACAAAAATTCAATATCGATTAGAGGATAACCGTCAAGCTTCCATACCGATTGGTTTGGCTGAAGGTAATCATGTCTATGGTCTTGGTATGCAGAATGGCGATGGAAAAATTGGATATTACAGTATTGATATCGAGCCAGATAGCGCAAAAGGAGATGGCATGCCGGCAACGAGTATCTATAACGCTTCAGGAGGGACGCTTCGAAGAGGATGGTCTCACAGTGCAGGAAGGACGTCGCCGGATAAACAATATTTTATGTCTTTTGCTGAGTTTGGAACGTATGTCCCAACGTCATTTACAACCTTTAGCGGGGTTATTACGGTGACGCCAAAAATAGTGCCTACGGATAATCTTAATATGGGCAGAGAAATAGATTTGGATGGATCAGCCACATTGGAAATTGTATACTTGTGATTTTTATTAATGAATGTTAAGTATCGTTATATTTAGTTTTTACGCATGTATAAAATTAAATATATCTTTCTATTTTTTCTATTCTTGCGAAAGCTACTTATGCAAATAGTTTCTCGAAAACTTCCTATTTTTCTTTTGTCAGTAACAGTGCTGGCCAATATTGTCAGCCCTGCGTTGGCAAGCGGCATGCTGCCTGAGACGTCGGTCGTCATTATTAACGAAGCCGATGGTGAGGGAAGTATCAATGTTAAGAACACGGACCCTAAGCCTGCATTACTACTTTCGTCGCTTGAAAGTGTGCCTGAAGATACGGAACCGTTACTTTTTATTACGCACCCGGTCACCCGGGTCGAGCCCGGAGAAACACAATTAGTCCGTTTTATTATGCAGGCCAAAGAACCGATTAAAGTGCAGCGTTTGAAGCGGGTTACTTTTGAGGGAGTTCCGCCCAAGAGTCTGACGGGTAGTTCCGAGGTAAAGATGACGGTGCGCCAGGACTTGCCTGTCATCATCCATCCGAAAGGCCTGGAAAAAAATCATGCGCCGTGGACGCTGTTGCAGTGGTCGATTGCGAATGGCAGTGTGACGGCAAAAAACGATAGCCCTTACGTGGTCCGTCTGGGTCAAATGGTCAGTTTGCAGCCGTCAGACATGAAAGTGGGTTTGCCACGGACCTATATTTTGCCGGGGGAGACGATTGCTGTTGCCTTGCCTGCCGAGGCTAACGCCGAAGCTGTCGATGCTGTTCGGATTCACCCGGCAACGGTGTATGGCTACATTGTGGCCGCTTACGATGCGCCGCTTTCAGTGCAGCAGAAATAATGCGTTGTGTACGCGCAAGGTCTTCGTTTGCAGTGATGGTGTCGGCGGCGATAGTGAGCCTGAGTCCGGCGCAGGAGGTCATTGCTGCCGAGCTGGAGGATGCGTCCATTGCGGAAACCAAGTCTGCCAAGGGTAAGCCTTCTACGGCGGCAACCTTTGATCTGGATATTCTTAAACAGCGAGGAATTGATCCTAAAGTCGCTGAATATTTACGCGAAGCACCGCGTTTTAGCGGCGGCACGCGCCTCATTTCTGTACAGGTCAATGGGGTTATGCGTGGTTTGGTGAATGCGTTGTTCGATGCCGATGGGCAGCTTTGTTTTAATCAGGCATTACTGGACAAGGCAGGTTTGATCACGCCGGATAAAAAGTACCTGATCGCGCCTGGTGACCCTGCGAACGGTTGCTACGATTTCAAGGCAATGGCACCGCAGACGGAGATCGAATTACGTCCAGGTAAAGAAGAGGTGGCCTTAGTAGTGCCGGGTGAGGTCTTACGTGTTGCGCAGGAAGATTTTTCGGGATACCAGACCGGTGGTACGGGCGGTTTGTTTAACTACAGCGTGGTGTCGCTGAGCAATCAATTTAAAGGCGGGGCATCGCACTACCTGTCGGCCAATACCGAACTGGGACTCAATGCGCACGATTGGATCGTGCGCAGTCGGCAAAGTTATATGGCGACCGATACGCTATCGAATTTTCAGTTTTTGTATAGCTACGCACAACGCACTTTTGTCGATCTCAAAAGTATTGTGCAGGCGGGTCAACTCAATATCAGGAACTCGGCGGTAAGCGGTGCTGCGATGACTGGCGTGCAAATCTTGCCTGAGGCGGCGCTGCGTAAGGACGGTTCGACAGGGGCGACTGTCACCGGGATTGCGCAATCACAGGCGAAGGTGGAAGTGCGTCAGTCTGGTGCGTTGATTTATTCCACTGTGGTACCCGCGGGGCCATTTACGTTGACCGATATTGCTGTTTTGAACAGCACTAGCGATCTTGTTGTGACGGTGATTGAAACCACTGGAGGGCAAAGGAGTTTTACGATACCGGCGGCTTCTTTAGCGAATACTTCATTGGCGGCTCCCGGCTACGCATTTGCGTTTGGACAGCTGCGCAATATGGGCGGTCAGGGGAGGGCAAATGCGTCGCTCGTCATGACTGGGAGCGGTGGTTGGCTGCTCAAGGACCGCCATTTGCTTTCTGCCGGATTAATGGTGGTGCCGGATTATCAGTCTGCGGCATGGAGTCTGGATACGAAACCGTCGACCGAATCGTCTATTCATGTGCGTAATGTCGTCTCGTCTGCAACCGAAGAGGGCGTTCTGGGTAGTCAGTTGAGTATGTCTGTCGGAATGGCGCTTACCGATACGCTTACCGCTGGCTTATCGACGACGCATCAGAGTGCCGGGTATCGTGATTTGGTCGATAGAAGTCGCTGCACTGTCGACCGGAGCGGGACCGATGACTGGTTAAGCGGTCGTGCGAAAAGCCAGTACAGCGCGTCGCTGGGGTGGAGCAACGCTACTCTGGGTGGTTTTAATGTTTCGTATGGTGCATCGAGGACCTTTGGTGACCGTTCGACCCAACGCGTTGTGGGTTCCTGGAGCAAGTCGTTCAAACAAGCAACGGTTTCCGCCAATCTTGAAAGCAGTCTTGGGGCCAGCGGGGAGGGCAAGAATAATCGTGCTTTTTATCTGAACGTGAGCATGCCATTTGGCGGGCGCAGTGTGCGTTCTTTTGTCAATAACGCTAACGGAAAAAGCCGTCTGGGTGCATCGACGAGTGAGCAGGTCAATGCGTATCTGAACTATAACGTCTCCACTGAACGCGACGCCTCCAATGGCAACGTGGATGTCGCTGGCAATGTGGCACTGTTGCCGCGTTACGCTCAGGTTAATCTGGGGTACTCGCGCAGCGGATCGGGAAGCACCAGTTACAGCGGTCAGCTACGTGGCGCGATTGCAGTACATGACGCTGGTTTGACGCTATCGCCCTATGCGATACAGGACACATTTGCGGTTATGAAGGTGGCCAATGTTGCCGGGATTAAAGTCAATACCGGGAGTGGTCCGGTGTGGACCGATATCTGGGGGCGCGCTGTGGTCCCGCAGCTCTCACCTTACGCCAAGACGCGCCTTGAGGTCGCCACCAAATCGTTGCCGCGTAATGTGGATATTAAGAACGGCTTTAAGTCGCTCGAGGTCGGTCGGGGTTCTGTGCACTACGTCGATTTTGATATTGAACAAGTGCGTCGGGTGCTCATCACGGCAACCGATTCGGCTGGTCTGCCGTTGCCGAAAGGGGCACTCGTTGTCGATAGCCAGAACCAATTTCTGACCAGCGTCATTGACGGCGGAACAGTATTTTTATCGAATAGCCAGTTGGCTGATGAAATAAGAGTGCATTTGCCAGATGGTCGTCAATGCAGCCTTGAATTCACTCTGTCGAAAAAGCACGATATGGATGCTTACTTTGAGAGAGTTGACGGGTATTGCAAACCGTTGACGTTATCGGAAAAAACATAATATTTACGCAGTTTTTAGGGCTGCTTTTGGGGAAGTGAAATGCACTATCGACAATCGGGTTACATCAAAAAAATAGGACTTTCACTCTGTTTGTGGCTTTCAGTTTCGTCGGCTTGCGCGGAGAACTGTCAGATGCAGTTGAGCGAAACGACGATCGATTACGGGCGTTTGACGCGCGGGGGAATGCTGGAAAATCAAAGCGGCCCCAGTCTGTCGCTGGGCAAACGGCAAATGACACTCACGGTGACATGCCAGAAACCGACAGGGATGTGGTTGAAAGCCAGAGGCATCACCGGTGTAGATAAATTTGCATTCGGCAGTACGGGTCAATTGATGATCTATTTGTCACATGTGCAGTTGGATGGCGCGCCAGTCAATCTGGGGTTGGCGTCAACGGTTGGTATTTTGCCTGCCGAATCAAAAGCGACCATGGTGATCGGTCCCGGCGCGATCGTAGCGCCCACGACTGCGGGAGAGATCGTTAAGGGCCGACATTTTTCTGCGCAAGTTGAAGTTGATGCCATCGTTGACGATGCTACGACACGAGTAGGGACGGAGACGGTGATAGAGGGGCGCGTGAACTTTGAACTGGTGGAAGGTTAGTGGTCCATCGCTTGATTCGATAGTTACCAATTATGCGCTGGTGCAACGCCTGCCGATAATGGCCGCCGGTCCTGTTGGACCCATGAGACCGGCGGTCTCGTGTTAGCGCCCGATAAATATCAAGACTTTCTGGAGTATTTTTATTATGTTAAAACGTCGAAATTTTCTCAAATATTCTCTGATCCAGTACGCTGGCGTCAACGCGGGTTGCCCTTCATCCGACTCAGGCGTCATTACTCCTACGATCGATTTCCCCAGTGTTTTGCCCGGCGGTTCAGGTTCTTCGATCGGGACTGTTGCGGCTTTTCGCATGCCTGAAGAGTCAGCAAAGCATGTCCGGACATGGATGCAGTGGCCCGCCTCTGCCAAGCTTTACGGTGGTGCTGGTTACCTGGATTTAGTCCGCAAGAATCTGGCTCGGCTGGCTCGCACCATAGCGGACTTTGAGGAAGTATTTATGCTGGCCCGACCAGATCAGGTGGCGCAGGCGCAGCATTTATGTGGGTCGACTGTGACTGTGCATGCGATGGCGGTTGACGATATGTGGGCACGGGATTCCGGCCCGATCTTTGTTGTCGATGGGCAAGGGGGGCAAGCCATCATGGATCTCAATTTTAATGGCTGGGGAAATAAGCAGCAGCATCAAGACGATACCAGGATCGCTGCCAATATCGGCCGGATGCTCAATATTCCGGTCTTGCAAGGGGGATTGACATCAGAGGGTGGCGCGATAGAAGTCGATGGAGACGGAACCGTTCTGACGACGGAAAGCGCCGTCATGAATGACAACCGCAATCCCGGGTTGAGTAAGGCGCAATTGCAAACACGGCTCAACGCTGCGCTCGGGACCTCCAAGGTAATCTGGTTGCCGGGCGTGCGCGGTGAAGATATTACCGACTGTCATATCGATTTATTGGCACGCTTTATTAAGCCAGGGCTGGTGTTAGTCGAGTTAATGCCGCAGGGAGATACCGGCTCGGAGGCGCGCATGGCAGAGGGGGCCGTTACTCAGTTGAAGGCATCCATAGATGCTTGTGGACGTCAGCTCGAGATCGTCACTATGCGTCGCTCGGTGACTGCACGCTCGGATGAGCCGGATTTTTGCAACGGTTATGCGAACTACTACGTTTGCAACGGTGCTGTGATACTGCCTGAGTTCGGTGATGCGCATGCTGATGCAGCGGCAGCCGCAACATTGGCGGGACTTTATCCAGGACGCAAAATTGTGCAGGTGAATGTCGACCGTATCTGCGAGAACGGTGGCGGTATTCACTGCGTGACGCAACAACAGCCAGCGGTTGCCTGAGCGACTTTTGTGTATGAATTGAATGGCTGACGCTTATTGTTACAAAGGGCGTCAGCTCTCTTTACGTTATTGTCGAGTAGAATTCCACGTCCTCATCGTGTTTCTTCTCTAATGAATCCAATCCCTTTATTGCGCCATGCGCGAACAATGCGTTCGTCGATGGCTATTTTTCTCTCTTTATCATTGCTGGCAGCGTGCCAGACTACGGCACCCACGGTGCCTGCCGTACCATCAGTCACCGCTCCGGTAGTCGAAAAAGAAGTGCCGCGTCACATCAAAATTGGTCTGGCGCTAGGCGGTGGTGCTGCGCGTGGCTTTGCGCACATTGGGGTCATCAAAGCCTTGGAAGCGCAGGGAATTGTGCCCGATATCGTTGTTGGAACCAGCGCCGGGAGCGTTGTCGGCGCGTTGTATGCGGCAGGCAATAACGGTTTCGCGTTGCAACAGATGGCCTTGAAAATGGATGAGGCAGCTTTCTCAGACTGGTCGATACCGTTGTTTGCGAAAGTAAGCGGGGTATTGAAGGGTGTCGGTCTGCAAGACTATGTGAATCATGCCGTCGGTAACGTGCCGATTGAGAAACTCAAAATACCGTTTGGGGTAGTCGCGACGGATCTCAATTCCGGTCAGCCGATTTTATTTCGCCAAGGCAATACCGGCCTGGCTGTGCGTGCCTCATCGGCGGTGCCGGGGGTGTTTCAGGCTGTGAGGATAGGCAGTCATCAGTATGTCGATGGCGGTTTAGTGGCACCAGTGCCCGTGCGTTACGCCAAAGAAATGGGGGCCGATTTTGTGATTGCTGTGAATATTTCTGCGGCACCTGAGGCGCAGGCGGCGTCGAGTTCGATCGATGTGTTGCTGCAGACTTTTGCGATTATGGGTCAGAGTATTAATAAAAATGACTTGAAAGAGGCTGATATTGTGATTCGCCCAAACCTCGACACCATGAAGGGGAATGATTTTAATGCCCGCAATATGGCTATTCTTTCTGGTGAGCAGGCGACGATGGCGTTAATGCCTCAGATCAAAAAGAAGTTGCAGGAGAAGCGTGGGGGATGATGTTGCGTATGCCGGGGATGATGATCGTCAAGAAGCGCGTTCCAATAAAAAAGCCACATTGTTAAATGTGGCTTTTTGCATGTGGATGCTATCGATGGCTATTCTTGCGTGGCAGTAATATTGGCGATGGTCGCCGGATCAAGATCGCTAATACGGCGTGCGCCATTAAAGCGGTTTTTCCAATACGAAAGATCCATACTTTCAATGCGTACCGAAGCGCCGGTGCGTGGTGCGTGGATAAATTTATTGTTTCCCAGATAAATACCGACATGCGAAAAGCTGCGACGCAGAGTGTTATAGAACACCAGATCGCCGGGCTTTAAATCTTGCTGGCTGACCTTCTCACCCTCGCGGCTGAGTTCAGCCGAGGTTCGCGGCAGATCAACGCCAAGCGCTTCCTTGAAGACATAGCGCACCAGACCACTGCAATCAAGACCTGTTTGGGGAGTATCGCCGCCATATTTGTAACGGATGCCGATGAGCCCGATAGCGCTTTGTGCAAAATCGGATGCGCGCTCGGTGAATTGGTCGGTAAATTGTTGAAACTTGCTGCGAGGGGATGGTACTGCGGGGGACGATGCGGTGGTGGTCGGTGCGTTATACAGATCGGTGATGTCGCTTGCGGATGCCGGAATTGCCAACCAGCCGCTGGCGAGCAGAGTACATGTTAGCGCTAGGGTAGAAAAAAATGAGGAGGGTGTTTTGATCGTCATCGGAATTGAGGCTTGGGTCAGCACGACCGCATGAATGTAGGTGAATAGGTCCCGATTTAAAATCAAGGGCTTAACTCAAGATGCATGACCTGATAACAAATCTGGCTGCAAGTTCCCAAAGCGAATAAATTAATTGAAGATAATAATCGAAAAACGCTGTTTTGTACGTCAATTTTTGGGTCAATGTATTTGATGGTATCTATATTTAGTCTGCCTCAAGTACAATAATTCCCATTATCAAAGGAGAAATAATGAAATCTAAACAAGTGTTAACACTCGACGACGTCAAAAAAATTGCAGGCGCAGCAGAAGCAGAAGCGATTGCGAATAAATGGGCGGTAACCATTTCGATTGTTGATGATGGTGGACATTTATTGTGGTTGCAGCGTCTTGATGGCGCGGCACCGATTTCTGCGCACATCGCACCGGCGAAAGCCAAAACAGCTGCTTTGGGTCAGCGTGAGTCAAAAGTGTATGAAGATATGATCAATAATGGCCGCTTTTCTTTTATTACTGCTCCTAATCTGGAAGGTTTACTTGAGGGGGGCGTGCCTATTATTGTCGGTGGCGAATATCTGGGCGCGGTTGGTGTGTCTGGCGTTAAGTCATCAGAAGATGTGCAAATTGCTAAGGCCGGTATTGCTGCATTAACAGCCTGAAATTAATTGCTGTATTGCATTTTTTGTATGAAGGTAGTGCGGTGAGCACTACCTGATTTGAAAAGTATGATTTGTAAAAATAGTTGGAAATGCTCCTGCCTATGAAATGCGCTTGATGTAATGATCAACGCCAATTTCCACTAAGAATTTTCTTCATAATGCCTAGGCGATGTCCATTTTGGATTGTCTGAAATGTAGTTTTAGGCTATACTCAGGCGGTTTAGCCCAATTTACTCCGTCGTAGCGCATACACCTCCATTTCGTCCCAAAAAGACTATAAATACTTCCAAAATCCTCTTTTTTGGGGTTTTTTAGCGGACGTTTTGCACAGCGCAGCGGCGGCAACAACATCAGGAGTTACCTTTGCCGCCATTTTTTTCTGGCCATGCTGTTCCGGCCGTCCTCGCGCTTGCAGATGGGTCAATTTTTCAAGGTTTTTCGATTGGCGCTGTTGGCCATACAACCGGTGAAGTGGTATTTAATACCGCAATGACCGGGTATCAGGAAATTCTTACCGATCCTAGTTACAGTCGTCAAATCGTTACACTGACTTATCCCCACATCGGCAATACAGGTGTTAACGCGGAGGACATCGAGTCTTCCCAGATACATGCTGCGGGTTTGATTATTCGCGATTTGCCGAGACTCACTTCTAACTTCCGTTCCAGCCAAACGCTGGAGTCTTACTTGCAAGATGCGAAGATAGTCGCCATTGCAGGGATTGACACGCGCAAATTGACGCGCATTTTGCGTGAAAAAGGCGCGCAAAGCGGTGCCATAGTGACCGGCGAGGCAGATATTGCCGTCGCTACCACAACTGCGCTGGAACTAGCGCGTAGCTTTCCCGGATTAGCAGGAATGGATTTGGCGAAAGTCGTTTCCACGCCTAAAGCATATAGCTGGAGCGAGACAGAATGGCGTCTCGGTCGCGGTTACGACCAACAAATCACGCCTAAGTACCACGTTGTTGCGTACGACTATGGCGTCAAATTCAATATTTTGCGGATGTTGGCTGAACGTGGCTGCAAAGTCACCGTGTTGCCTGCGCAAGCGAGCGCCGCTGAAGCTTTGGCGTTGAATCCGGACGGGATATTTTTATCGAATGGCCCAGGCGACCCAGAGCCATGCGATTACGCG
>NZ_JBRIIQ010000052.1:0-28662 GCF_052976905.1 Glaciimonas sp. GG7
TTTTTTTTTTTTTTTTTTTTTTTTTTTTTTTTTTTTTTTTTTTTTTTTTTTTTCCTTTTACATTTGGCGCGCTGTTAAGCGTCAAAACCAGCCGACGCGCCTCAGATCATCAGAGTACTTCACTCGCATGATCAGCCAAACGCGATCGTTCGCCACGCGCTAATGTTACGTGTCCGCTGTGTGACCAGCCTTTGAAACGATCGACAACGTAGGTCAGGCCACTGGAACCTTCGGTCAGATATGGCGTATCAATCTGCGCGATATTGCCAAGGCAAATGATTTTTGTACCCGGACCTGCGCGTGTTACCAAGGTCTTGACTTGCTTAGGCGTCAAGTTTTGGGCTTCATCAATGATCAAAAACTTGTTAACAAAAGTGCGACCGCGCATGAAATTGAGTGATTTGATCTTGATTTTCGAGCGAATCAAATCCTGCGTCGCGGCACGCCCCCATTCACCCGCATCCGAGTCAGATTTATTGAGTACTTCGAGATTGTCGTCGAAAGCCCCCATCCACGGCCCCATCTTTTCTTCTTCGGTACCCGGCAGAAAACCAATGTCTTCACCGACTGGCACGGTGACACGGGTAACGATGATTTCGTTATACGTTTTAGTTTCCAGTACCTGCGCCAGTCCAGCGGCTAAGGCCAGCAACGTCTTGCCGGTACCAGCCTGACCTAACAATGTGACGAAATCACACTCAGGATTCATGAGCAAATTCAACGCAAAGTTTTGCTCACGGTTCCGGGCTGTTACGCCCCATACACTATTTTTGTTATGGGCATAGTCACGTAGGGTTTGCAGTACCGCCGTTTTCCCATTGATTTGCGTAATCTGGCCGTACAACGCAGGCTCGCCGTTTTTTGGCTCAATGAAAACGAACTGATTGACCAGAAGCGAGGGAACTAAAGGGCCAGTCAGACGATAAAAAGTGTAGCCTGTACCGAGTTTGTTTTCTTGCCAGGATTCAATGCCTTTGCCGTGCTTAACCCAAAAGTCATCTGGTAATTGCTGGATGCCGGAATACAGCAGATCGGTATCTTCCAATACGTGATCATTGAAGTAATCCTCTGCTGGCAAACCCATAGCGCGGGCTTTGATACGCATATTGATGTCTTTGGACACCAATACCACCGGACGGCCTGGCGAGTCCGTTTCCAGCGCACGAACGACACCAAGAATCTGATTATCGGCCTTGCCGACGGGCAAGCCTTCCGGCAGGACACCATTTTGCAGTTTAGTCTGGAAGAACAGCCGACCTTTAGCATCTTTGTTGCCCAGTTTAGACAAAAGAATGCCGTGATCAATCTGATCGTCACCCACATCACCCAATAATGCATCGAGCGAACGTGACACCTGACGAGCATTACGCGCAACTTCCGTCATGCCTTTTTTATGGTTATCGAGCTCTTCCAACGTCACCATCGGCAGGTAAATGTCGTGCTCTTCAAAGCGGAACAACGAGCTTGGGTCGTGCATCAATACGTTGGTATCGAGTACGAATAGTTTGGTCACGCCGGATTTGTCAGCGGCACGGCTGGTGCTCGATTTTGGGCGATCTACTGGTTTAGCGGTTTTATCGATGACGGAGCGTGGGTTGTCGTTCGGCGCTTTATCCGTCTTGCGGCTCTCAACGATGCGCTCTTCTACAGGTTTATGACGCGCTTGCGGCGCAGTTTTCTGTTTTGGCGTAGTCAAAGCAGGGGCAGAACGGGGCGCAGTGCGCGTAACTGGTTCAACAATGGCGATACGGGGTTTGACGATTTTGCCTGCTTCCGCTTTTGGATAGTCCTGAACGGAGAGTAGGGCAGCGGGTTTGGTCGGTAGTTTTGGTAGGGGCATAAAAAACCTCGCTCTAGGGATGAAAAAAGTGTGCTTTCAGTCGCGATTGCGTATTTCTAAATGAAACAAGTAAAGCACGAATCTGACCAAGCCAGGCAACAAACATAAAAACAACAAAAGAGGTATAAAAATGATCAATCGATATTCTGAGATCGTTAAGCTGAAAAGCAAAAAAGCCGTTTGAGAAGGTCAAAGACCTTATGCTCAAACGGCTTTCCAGAAATTAATTTTTTAGATTTCAATGACTTAGAACTCAATTAACAGTCTTCACAAAATCCAATATATCCGCAACGTGCCCAGGCACCTTTACACCACGCCATTCTTTCACCAATGTACCGGCAGCGTCAATCATAAACGTGCTGCGCTCGATACCGCGAACTTGTTTGCCGTACATGTTTTTAAGTTTCATGACATTAAACATGGCGCACAGAGTCTCATCTGGATCTGAAATCAACTCGAACGGCATCCCAAGCTTAGCCTTGAAGTTTTCATGCGAACGCATACTGTCGCGGCTGATTCCGAAAATAAACGTATTACTCTCCTGAAACTCAGAATAGAGATCGCGAAACTGGATCGCTTCAGTGGTGCAGCCGGGGGTATTGTCTTTGGGATAAAAATAGAGCACCAGATTTTTGCCGCGAAAATCGGACAATGTAAAAGTCTGATCGCCAGTCATGGCAGCAGAAAAGTCGGGCACAGTCATGTTAATAATCGATGCTTGATCTGTCACTTTAATGTTCCTGTTCGCTAAATGAAATAGATAAAAAATGACCAGATCAGAGAGCTTGCTTTAACCCTTCGCTGACTTGCATGATCATGTCGCCGGAGCGCCCCGGCAATTCCGCCCACGCTAACGGCAATGTCGGCAAAACCCGATCTTTGATGTGCTGATAATAATCTTCCATCGAAACAAGATCGTAACCTTGCGCACGCCAGCCTTGTAACAATTGTTCAAATATTGGGGCGAGTTTTTGACCTTCAAGCTCTGCATGCAAGGTAAATACGTGATCCCTTGGTGTAGCCGTCAAGGCCAAAATATGCGCGGCAATATTGGACATATTGAGCTCGACACCATTAAAAGTGCGTCCAAGTAATTCGTCCAGGGTCGGCAGCGTTGTTGGTAACTGAATGCAGGGCAATGTTTTGCCATGCACAGTTAAACGATGGGGACCAGCGGTCTGATCGACCAAAGCACCAGAATCGTTGAGCATCGCGCGGCCATCGGACGAATAGGCCATCTTGAATGTCTCAAGTTGTTCGAATGCATGCGGGTTCATTTGCCAGCCAGCTGCGCCATGCGTTTTAGGCGTGACACCGAAGATGCTGGTGAATCGGTCGAATGAACGTTGCATAGTCGCCTGCGTCCACGCCGCATCGCGCTGTCTTACATGGTCTTGCCAGACCCGATGATCCCAGGTGTGAATGCCGCACTCAAAGCCTGCGACCTGAACTGCTTGCATATAGCTGGCGCAGGTTTTCCCGATATCCGGAGCCGGCAGCAGAACGCCGTACATCAATGTTTTCAATCCGTAGTGCTCAACGACCGATGTACGCGACACTTTTTTGAAGAATCCGGGACGGAAAACCTGTTTCAATGCCCAGCCGGTGTGGTCAGGTCCAAGTGAGAACAGAAACGTCGCACGAGCCTGATATTTGGTCAGGATGCGCACCAGATTGGGTACGCCTTCGCGCGTGCCGCGATAGGTGTCAGCGTCGATTTTTAGGGTGAGTAGAGGCAAGGTCGGTTGCTACCTGAAAGTGAGTGTTATCGCCGAGTACGGGGAGGGATCATGCTATAGAGCTGTAGGGCTATATAACTATAGAACGACGATAAAAAAGGCGGAATTAACTCCGCCTTTTACGTTATGTATCCCTAATTCATTCGTCCATCAATGCACGTGCCTGCGCTACCTGCCCACGATACGCATCGAAAATATTGCGTAATGTGTCGGCCATATTGGTAGTCGGTTGCCAATTCAACTCATCGCAAGTATTGGTAATTTTTGGTACGCGATTTTGCACGTCCTGATAGCCCTTGCCGTAGTACGCAGCCGAAGTTGTTTCAAGAATATTGACGTCCTTTGCCGAAGTCGCGTATTCAGGATATTCCGCTGCCAGTTTGAGCATCATGTCAGCCAAATCTCGGATCGAGAAATTGTTGACCGGGTTGCCAATGTTGTAGATCTTGCCGCTGGCAATACCGTCTTTGTTGGCGATAATCTTGATGAGCGCATCGATACCGTCATCGATATAAGTGAAAGCACGTTTTTGCTGACCGCCATCGACCAATGAAATGTTTTCGCCCCGCACAATGTGTCCGAAGAATTGGGTCACGACGCGTGAACTGCCTTCTTTCGGAGTATGGATCGAATCGAGACCAGCACCAATCCAGTTGAATGGACGAAATAGCGTGAAGTTAAGGCCTTCTTCCATGCCATAACCCCAGATTACGCGATCCATCAATTGCTTGGCACAGGAATAAATCCAGCGTGGCTTGTTAATCGGACCGCAAATCAGTTCGGATTCTTCAGGATCAAACTCATCATCGTGGCACATGCCATAGACTTCTGAGGTCGAAGGGAAGACCAGATGTTTGCCATATTTTGCGGCAGAGCGAACGATGGGCAGATTGGCTTCGAAATCAAGTTCAAAGACGCGCAACGGTTTTTTTACATAAGTCGATGGCGTGGCGATGGCAACCAAGGGCAGGATGACGTCACATTTTTTGACGTGGTATTCAACCCACTCTTTATTGATTGTGATATCGCCTTCAAAGAAGTGCATGCGCGATTTGTAATCTTCGTTATCCAGCAGGTCCTGAATGCGGTCTGTCATCATGTCCATACCGTAGACGTGCCAGTCGGTAGTGTCGAGGATGCGCTTGGAAAGGTGATGGCCGATGAAGCCGTTGACGCCGAGAATAAGGACTTTTTTCATAATGAGATCGCGTGTAGGTTGTCGTTCTGGATTGATATTTGGTGCGGATCGAAATCTCAAGCACCCGTAATTTTTCAATTATCTGGTTATCTTAAAAAGACAATGACACTATTGGTATATTTGTTTGTGTTTATCAAAGCATTGCCTTGAGCATCTCTGCGGACACTATTTTCCCATCCGCCGACAAGCGCTTGATGGACAGCGCATGACCGTCGCCACACACGCCAAAAATAGAATTATCCACTACTGCCAAGCCGATAGGCAATTGTGGCATACAGATATCGGATAACCGTGCATTTTCCACCACTAAAGTAACGTTGTCTATGATCGTCCATGCGCCGGGGTAGGGTGGGGCTACTGCACGATACAGGTTGTAGACTGCCTGTGCGCTTTGGTGCCAGTCGATCTTGCCATCTTCAGGCTTGCGACCGCCAAAATAGCTGCCCTGTGCCAGATCGTTTGGAAATCTAGGTGTTTTGCCAGCCAGCATTGCCGGTAGCGCACGCCACAGTGTTTGCTCTGCGGCAACGACGACTTTACTGAATACTTCGTGCGCCGTATCGTCGGGCAAAATCGGAACGGATGTTTGGGCAACGATAGCGCCAGCATCGGGCTTGATGGTCATTTCGTGCAGTGTCGCACCGGTTTCAGTTTCGCCATGCAGAACCGCCCAGTTGATCGGGACGCGACCACGGTATTTTGGCAACAACGAGCCATGCATGTTGAAGGCACCATGTTTTGCCAACGCCAGCACATTACCGGGCAGCATATTTCGATAATAAAAACTGAAAATAAAGTCGGGCTGTAAAGCCGTTATTGTCGCCAGCATTTCAGGACTGGCCTGGTCAACTGAGGTAACGACTGGAATGCCGTGTTCACGACATAAAGCGGCAACTGAGTCGAACCAGATCGTTTCCTGCGGATTATCTTCATGGCTGACCACCAATGCAACATCGACTCCGCGTGCCAGTAATACCTTCAGACAGCGCACGCCAACGTTGTGATACGCAAAGACCACCGCCTTCATGAAGCGTCCTTGTCTTCAGCAAATGATTGTTCGAGTACCGCTTGCACCACATAACGGGGCCGCGCGCGCACTTGCTGATAAATTCTGCCGACGTATTCGCCAACCAAGCCGATACCGAACAAGATCACGCCCATCAGGAAAAAATTAATCGCAAACAGGGTAAATAGACCTTGAACTTCAGCCCCAAATAAAAAGCGTCGCACCAGCAGCAAAATGAATAATGCTGCAGAACCAAAAGCCAGTACGATCCCGGCCAGCGAGAAGAGCTGCAACGGGACTAACGAAAACCCGGTCACCAGATCAAAGTTCAGTCGGATCAGGCTGTAGAGCGAGTATTTCGATTCACCCGCCGAACGTTCTTCATGCTCAACGATGATTTCAGTCTGCTTGCGCGCAAAAGTATAGGCCAACGCGGGGACGTAAGTATTGACCTCTTTGCATTGATTAATCAGATCAACCACATTGCGGCCATAGGCGCGCAGCATATTGCCCTGATCGGTCATTTTGATATGGGTAATTTTTTCACGGAAGCGGTTCATTATCTTGGAGGCGATGGTGCGCCACGCTGAATCCTGGCGTTCGCGACGGATCGAGCCAACATAGTCATAGCCCTCGCGTATTTTGGCGACCAGATTGCCGATTTCTTCCGGTGGGTTTTGCAGGTCGGCGTCCAGGGTCACGATGATGTTGCCGCGACTGTTTTCAAAGCCGGACAAAATCGCCATGTGCTGACCAAAGTTGCCATTAAACAATACTACGCGGGTGACATCCGGGCGAAGGCGAAACTGATCTGCTAACACAGCCGCTGAGTTATCGCGACTGCCATCGTTGACGAAGATGATTTCGTAAGAAGTGCCGAGTGCATCGAGCGCCGGATAGAGGCGCGCAAATAGTTGGGCGAGACCGGATTCTTCGTTATAAACCGGGATGACGACGGTGAGTTCTGGTTTCATGAATCTCTTGCAAATTTATTTAAGGACGGATTTTACCGCGTCCACGGCACGTTCAACATCGCCAATTGTCATCGCATTGAACATCGGAAGCGTCACAATCAACCGACCAATCCGCTCCGACACCGGAAACATGCCTTCTTTAAAACCACGCGCACGGTACATGGAAAACAAATGTATCGGCGCATAGTGGTACCCAACACCGACGCCAAGCGCCTGCATTTGCTCCATGAATGTCGCACGCGCAGGCTTGCCGTCAGTGCGTTCTGGCAGGATTAACTGGAACAGATGCCAGTTACTATTCTCAAAATCTGCGACCGGCAATTCAGCACCATATTTTGCGGTGAAATCGTTACCGAAACAGGCAAAGTAATGCTGCGCCAATGCGCGTCGATGCGCAGTAATAGTGTCGATATGCGCGAACTGACCAAGTCCGATTGCCGCGGCGATATCGGTCATATTGAACTTGCCGCCAAGGACGTCAACATCGATGCCATCAAAGCCCGTTCGACTGACGCCTTGCAGACGATACTTTTCAGCCAACAGGGCTTCTTCAGCGTTATTCAAGACAAGACAACCGCCTTCAGCAGAGGTGATATTTTTGTTGGCCTGAAAGCTGAAGGAAACAAAATCCCCAAACGCGCCGATGTGCTGACCTTTCCAAGAGGAACCGAGCGCTTGCGCTGCATCTTCTACGACACGCAAATTATGCTTTTTAGCAATGGCATACAGGCGATCCATGTCCACCGGCAAACCGGCCAGATAAACTGGAATAATCGCTTTGGTACGCGGTGTAATGGCGGCTTCGAGCTTATCGAGATCGATATTGTGCGTAAGCGGATCGATATCGGCAAATACCGGCGTGGCCCCGGTTTCAATAATGACGTTGGCAGTAGCAACCCAGGAAATGGGCGTGGTGATGACTTCATCACCCGGGCCGATGCCAGCAATACGCAAGGCAATTTCCATCGTGCACGTACCGGAATTAAACGTGCGCACGGGACGACCGCCAAAATAGGTAGATAACTGGCTTTCAAAAGCCTGCACTTTAGGGCCGCTGGTGATCCAGCCGGAGCGCAGTACATCGCCGACGGCGGCGATGGTGTCTTCATCGATAGTCGGCTTGGAAAACGGAAGAAATGGTTGTTGGCTCATAAAAAATATCACCGAAATGTATAAATTGTCAGAAAAGTTCAGCTACGGGTGAGCAACACCACGCCAACGATAATCACGCCAATTGCCATGATGCGTTGCGCCGAAATAGCTTCACCCAAAAAGTACCAGGCCCCGATCGCGCTGACGATGTAACCCAGCGACAGCAAGGGATAGGCAATCGTCACATCCACACGCGAGAGGCCAATGATCCAGACCCCGACTGAAATGACATAGCAGGTCAGACCGCCAAGAATAGGCCATTGCGTGATCAATTTAATGCCGATGGCGAACCAGTTCTCACTAGTCAAATGGATCGCCCCGACCGCATTGGTGCCCGCTTTGAGTAGCAATTGCGCCAATGCGTTAAGAAAAACACCGGTCAGGATAAAGCCGAAGGTGGTGAGAGTCACAGGCTTGCTTCCTATTTGACTAACGCTGAAGGTGCAGCGTCAGATGTGGATGAGGCGGGTTTTGGCGCATCCTCTGGCGTCTGCATTGCTCCGGTAGATTTTTCTCCCGGCTTAAGCATAGCGTTGGTCACCACCACGCGGCGCGGATCTTGCGCGATAACCCGCATCGGCAAGCCACGCTTTTGCAGATCAACATAATTTTCCGGACGCATAATCGCCACATCTTTCTTATCGGCAGCATGATCGGCGGTCCATTTCACGGCAAACGCATCAATCGTCGGAATCCACAATTGTGGTTCCTGCTTCAGGCCGAACTCGAGTTCGTCCATATGCTGCACCATAATCATGGTGCGACGCAGGTAGAACGGCAGTGCCTGTTCATACTTACCTACGACGTAAAGCGGCGTCTCAGGCGTCAACTCAGCCTGGATCGCTGGCACCATATCAATACCGGCAGAGTAACGACCTTGCGGATCGTGTCCGTACATCAGCACTTGTCCACCAATAAAGCCACTGGCAGCCAGTGCCACAATCGCCCATTCTTTTTGGCGGCGCGACAGCAACATGGCGGCGATAGCACCAATACAAGCGATCACGGAAGCAGCAAAGACCCACGGGACGTGCGCTGTCATCAAAGGTAGCGAGTAAGCGTCTTTCGCCAGCGAAGGAATTTTCCACGCCAGTGCAACACCGATCGCGCCCGGAATGAGCAACAGCGCCGCCGAGGCATTGATGGCTTTGTTGGATGCTTTATCCAGATGACAAGCGATGAGCAACGCTAGCGACGGGAAAATAGGCAAGATATATGACGGCAGTTTTGAGTCGGAAATACTAAAAAAGACGAAAATAAACACGGTCCAGATCAGCAGCATTTTTTTCGGCTGAAAACCAGCTGATGCGTTGCGCTCATGCGCGCCATTCCACAAACTCTGAAACAAAACACCTAGCCAAGGAATGATGCCGAGCAACAAAATTGGTATGAAATAGTAAGGTGGGCCATACCGGCTATGGATCTTGCTGGTGAAGCGCTGAAAGTGTTCGTGAATGAAAAAGAACTGCGGGAATTCCGGATTTTTCAAAGTAATCAGCACAAACCAAGGCGTCGTAATGACAAAGAACAACACTAATCCCTTGATCAAATGCAGACGCTTCCAGATAGACCAGTCGCGGGAAAAGAGGGTGTAAAGCACTAACACCGCGCCAGGCAGAACGATACCGATCAGTCCTTTAGACAAGACAGCTAACGCCATACCAGCCCAGCAGACCAGCATCCAGTTACGTTGCTCAGTTGCATTTGCTTCGCTGCGTTGCGCCAGCAGCAAGCCCGCCAGCGACAGTGTCATCATCCCGGCCAGACCAGTATCGAGTGTATTGATGTGGCTAAGGCCAGCCCAAAGAAAACTCGATCCCAAGACCAATGCGGCAAAAAAACCGACGCGTGCGGAAAATACTTTACGGCCGGTAAATGCAACTAGCACTACGCCCAGCAAGCCACATAAACCCGTCCACAACCGCGCTTGCCATTCACCCAGACCAAATAACTCGAAGGTCAACGCATTCATCCAGGTTTGCAACGGCGGTTTCTCGAAATATTTGATGCCATTTAACCGCAGCGTGATCCAGTCGCCCGTTGCGACCATCTCACGCGCCATTTCGGCGTAACGTCCTTCGTCGGTAGGGACTAAGGTGCGTGCGCCCAGCATGTAGAACCAAATAATACAAAACAGGAGAAACAGGACCCATACAAAGGTCTTAGATTTATGCAATTCACGCATCTTGAGCGATTTCCTTAGGTGGGGAGGTCGGGTCCGTAGTGTCAAAAATCAATGCCAGCGCAACCTTGCGGCCCTCTGCCATCAAAATATTGTAAGTACGGCAGGCTGCTTGATTGTCCATGCACTCAACACCGATACGCCGTGCGGTCAGTATCGTTGTTAATTTTGGATGAACAAAACGCTGGCGTTTACCGGTGCCCAGTATGACGACGTCAGGAACTGTGCTGGCGATATGGGCAAAGTGCTCCGGGTCTAGTCGCTCAAAACTGCGAACAGGCCATGCGACCGGTGGAGACTCTGGCAAGACCAGCAGGCTGTAATTAAAACGGAGCGCATTGATGTCCACGCCATCGTCGTCATAAGCGGTCACGGTTTGGTATTGTTGTGTCGAGGTGTGGTGCAGCTTCATAGACTGATTCTCCGCGTGATGGGCTGTGCGCAAAACGTGCTAAAACGTGCAAATACAGCGTTGGCAGCCGCCAATTCCCGTAAAAAGGAAAATAAAGTGCTGCATTGTAGCGTTTTCCGTCGGTGCCGAAGCGCTATTACCTGATAATTTGATTGATAAAGCTGCACGCTTTCGGCAAAATGGCTGGCTTTCTTAGTCCCATGCACGGATGTTAATTTGACATCAAACAACAAGGATTACCCAGTGCGACCAATTCAAAAATCAAAAAAACTGGACGATGTCTGTTACGACATCCGTGGACCTGTGCTGGAAAAAGCCCGGCAAATGGAAGAAGAGGGCCATAAGATCATCAAACTGAACATCGGTAATCTGGCCGTGTTTGGTTTCGAGCCGCCGGATGAAATCGTGCAAGATATGATCCGCAACATGGGCAACGCCGCCGGTTACACGGACTCCAAAGGCATGTTTGCGCCACGCAAGTCGGTAATGCACTACACCCAGCAAAAGAATATTCAGGGCGTCACCATCGATGATATTTATCTCGGTAACGGTGCCTCAGAACTGATAGTAATGAGCATGAATGCCTTGCTCAATACCGGTGACGAAGTCCTGGTGCCAGCCCCTGATTATCCTTTGTGGACTGCGGCAGTCAGCCTCTCAGGTGGCACGCCGCGTCACTATATTTGCGATGAACAGGCCGATTGGTTTCCTGATATCGCCGACATCAAAAGCAAAATCAACGCCAACACGCGTGCGATTGTCGTGATTAATCCGAACAATCCGACCGGTGCCTTATATCCCGATAGCTTGTTACAAGAGATCGTCAACCTGGCCCGTGAACATCAGTTGATTATCTTTGCCGATGAAATTTACGACAAAGTGTTGTACGACGGTCAAATCCATACGTCGATCGCCTCGCTGGCGGACGATGTGCTATTTATCACCTTCAACGGCCTGTCGAAAAACTACCGTTCGTGTGGCTATCGGGCGGGATGGATGGTCGTATCCGGCGAGAAACGACACGCAAAAAGTTATATCGAGGGCCTCAACATGTTGGCATCGATGCGTTTATGTGCCAACGCGCCGGGCCAGTATGCGATTCAAACAGCGCTCGGTGGCTATCAAAGTATCAAGGATTTGGTCGCACCCAATGGTCGTTTAACCCGCCAGCGTGATCTAGCCTACAAATTGTTGACCGATATCCCCGGCGTCACATGCGTTAAGCCAAAAGCCGCCCTGTATATGTTTCCACGGCTTGATCCGCATATTTATCCGATTGCCGATGATCAGGATTTCGCCTATCAGCTATTGGCCGAAGAGCGGGTCTTAATTGTGCAGGGAACCGGTTTCAATTGCCCCACGCAAGACCATTTCCGCGTCGTGTTTTTGCCTAACACAGATGATCTGGAAGTATCCGTCGGTCGGATTGCCCACTTTCTTGAGGGATATCGCAAGCGGCACGGGACGCTTTAAAAGTTTCACTTCAATATTTTATTGATAAGTTTATATGGTCACTTTCGTTAATAGTTGAGCATCAGCTCACAGTGTCGAGATAGTGTGAAGCCTATTTCGACAGCAGTATTTTTTTACAGATAGCAGAAATCATGAAATCCATCAAAGTAGGTTTGCTTGGCATCGGTACGGTTGGTGCCGGTACGTACGACGTTTTGAAGCGCAATCAGCAGGAGATCGCGGCCCGTGCCGGACGTGGCATTGAAATTACGATGGTCGCCGACTTGAATATCGAACGCGCCAAACAATTGACCCGCGGCGAAGTTGAAGTCGTCAACGACGCTAACCTGGTCGTCAATCACCCAGACATCGATATTGTTATTGAGCTCATCGGCGGCTACGGCTTAGCCAAGGATCTGGTTTTGAAGGCCATTGCCAATGGCAAGCACGTGGTCACCGCCAACAAAGCGCTCATCGCCACGCACGGCAACGAGATATTCAAAGCCGCCCAGGAAAAAGGCGTCATCGTCGCTTTCGAGGCCGCTGTCGCTGGTGGCATTCCGATCATCAAAGCGCTGCGCGAAGGCCTCACGGCCAATCGAATTGAATGGATCGCCGGCATCATCAACGGTACCACCAACTTCATTCTGTCGGAAATGCGTGATAAAGGATTGGACTTTGAAGTTGTGCTCAAAGAAGCGCAACGTCTGGGTTACGCCGAAGCCGATCCGACTTTCGATATTGAAGGCGTTGACGCCGCGCACAAGTTGACCATCATGGCCGCGATCGCTTTCGGTATTCCGGTGCAGTTTGCCAAGGCGCATGTCGAAGGCATTACCAAGCTGCAAGCAACCGATATTCGCTACGCAGAACAACTCGGTTATCGCATCAAATTACTCGGTATCACCAAGCGTACCGAAGCAGGTATTGAGTTGCGCGTGCATCCAACGCTGGTCCCGGCAAGCCGCCTGATTGCTAACGTTGAAGGCGCGATGAATGCCGTGTTGGTACGCGGCGACGCAGTGGGCGAAACGTTGTATTACGGCAAGGGCGCTGGTGCCGAGCCAACAGCTTCAGCAGTGATAGCCGATCTGGTCGATATCACCCGCCTGGCGACGGCGGACCCTGAACATCGCGTCCCGCATCTGGCGTTCCAACCCGATGCAATGACCGATATCGAGATTTTGCCGATGGCTGAAATCACGACTAGCTACTATCTACGTATGCGCGTCACCGATCAACCGGGTGTGCTAGCCGCTGTGACGCATATTTTGGCCGACTCGTCGATTTCGATTAATGCGATGCTGCAAAAAGAACCGGCTGAAGGCGAAACCTGCACCGATATCATTATGCTCACGCATCAGACGCAAGAGAAAAATGTCGAAGCCGCCATCACAAAAATTGAAGCATTAGCCACGGTCGTTGGCAATGTGACGAAGATTCGACTCGAAGAGTTGAATTAAGGCGTATTTGGTACACAGTAAAAGGGCCGGCCATTTTGCTGGCCCTTTTTGCGAATTGGTTAACGCAACTCAGTGGAGTCGTATGCATAAATTACTAATAGGTTTGCTTGGTCTGTTGCCACTGACCGCTTTTGCACAAACGGATGATCCTTGCGTAACACAACGCAACACGATTGAGATTAATGAATGCGGTCAGAAACAGTTTGAGCAAGGCGACCGCCATCTTAATCAGTCTTATCAAGCACTACTCAAACGGCTTGCCCAAAAAAATGTGCCCGATAGCAACAATGTCGCAATCAAGCAATACTTAATCACTGCGCAACGCGCCTGGGTGACCTTCCGGGAAAATGATTGCAAGGCCGTTTATGCTTTCAACGAAGGCGGCTCGATACGCAACATTGCCTACCTGAGTTGCATGACGGAACATACTAAAGAACGGACGAAAAGCCTGGAAGCGTTTGGTGCAGGGGATGAATACCATTCCAAATAAATCAGCGGCATCGAATGTCGTCTGAAGCAACCAATAAAAAAGCAACTACGCATGAGCGAGTCGCTTTTTGATGTTTGAGTTGCGTCTCAGAACTATTCCAGATTCTGGACCTGCTCCCGCATCTGATCGATCAATAATTTCAGCTCCATAGATGCATCCGCAAGTTCCTTGATAGCCGCTTTGGAGCCAACCGTATTAGCTTCACGATTGAGTTCCTGCATCATGAAATCGAGGCGCTTGCCGACCTGACCGCCTTTTTTCAAGATATGACGCGTTTCCGTCAAATGTGCACCGAGCCGCGATAGCTCTTCAGCGATATCGATGCGGATTCCATACAACGTCACTTCCTGCCGAATGCGATCCATTGCTTCGTCACGCGACAAACTGCGATCCGTTGTCGCAGCATTATTGTTAGCATCCGGCTGCGCCAGACCTAGCGCCTCTTGCATGCGAGCAATAGCCTTCTGTTGGAATTGTGCGATGACCTGCGGCACCAACGGCGTAATGCGCTGGACTATCGTTTCCATGGCATCAATACGGGCAACAATCGTCGCCGACAAGGCCGCACCTTCACGGGCACGCGACTCGACAAAGGCGGCGAGGGTGGCCGTCATGGTGGTCTGCACATCCGCTTGCAGCGTGTCCTGACTGATCACGGCTTCTTCGATCACGCCCGGCCAGCGCAATAACTCGCCAACGGAAAGTGGCGGTGCCTCACCAAATTGCGTCTGCACCGTCGCTTGTAATTGCGCCAGTGATGCAAGTAAAGCGGTATTTAATGTCTGGTTGCTGTCGCTGGCGACTTTACGTCCAAAACTCAATCGGCATTCAACTTTGCCACGGCTAATTGCTCCCATGATCGCTTCACGCAAAGCCGGTTCGAGCGCGCGCAGATCGTCATTGATGCGAAATTGCAAATCCAGAAACCGCGAATTGACACTTTTCAGTTCAATGGTGATCGTACCAGCGGCGCTTTGATGGGTATTGACGGCATAGCCGGTCATGCTGCAAATAGTCAAAATACGTCCTTTGTTTGTTCTTTACAATTTGGCGATTTATCAAGACAATCTTAGAAAAAAACTACTCTGATAAGGCTTAGAAGTATGGCCACACAAAACAATGCTCCACTGCCTGACGGGTTGAAAATCGCGGGATATCGCATTGTAAAGAAGATTGCCTCGGGCGGGTTCAGTATTGTCTATCTGGCCCATGACGACGACGGCAACGCGGTGGCGATAAAAGAGTATCTGCCAAGTTCGCTGGCACTGCGCCAGTGGGGCGAATTAGCGCCTGCGATTCCACCAGAAAATCTACCTATTTTCAGAATCGGGCTGAAATGTTTCTTTGAGGAAGGGCGCGCACTGGCCCATATTTCTCATCCAAATGTGGTCCGTGTTCTGAATTTTTTTCGCGCCAACGATACCGTCTATATGGTGATGGCGTATGAATCCGGACGTTCATTGCAGGAGCATATTTTGCGGCGTCGTGACAAAGGCGACAAGCCGTTAATTTCAGAAAAATTCATCCGCAAAATGTTCCGGCTGGTAATGAACGGTTTGCGTGAAGTCCATACCCATAAATTGCTGCATCTGGACCTGAAACCGGCGAACATCTATTTGCGTGCAGACGGCACACCCATTTTGCTCGATTTCGGCGCTGCCCGACAAACGCTGCGCACTGATTTACCCAAGTTATATCCCATGTATACGCCCGGTTTTGCAGCGCCGGAATTATACGAAAAGAACGGCAATCTGGGACCGTGGACGGATATTTACAGCATCGGCGCTTCCATCTTTGCCTGCATGGTCGGCGCACCGCCTCAGCCGGTCGATCAGCGCAAGACCAGCGACAAAATGGAGAGCCATTTTCGCAATCTGGAAGGGTTATATTCCCCAGAATTGATTCAAGTAGTACGCTGGAGTTTGATGATCGATCCGTTGCAACGACCGCAAAGCGTGTTTGCGTTACAACGTGCGTTGATGGCGCCGATACATGAAGAAAAAGTACGGTTGTTGGATAGCATTTCACGCGCATTCCGCAAGCTACTCTTTACCCATGTAGCGTTCCGATTTCGTCGCAAAACGCCTGCTCCTGAGAATACGATTCAGGAAAATACACAATAATCATTGATCTAACCCCGTGAGCAAGTATGCGATTCTCAGTTTTTCAACAAAGTCATATCGGTGGGCGCAAAGTTAATCAAGACCGCATGGGCTATAGCTTTACGCGCGATGCTTTGCTACTCTTATTAACCGATGGCCTGGGCGGTCATTTACATGGCGAAATTGCAGCCAGCGTCGCCCTGCAAACCATCGGCTCGCTGTTTCAGCAAAATGCCCAGCCGTATATCAAAAAGCCGGAACTGTTTCTGGAAGACAGCTTTCTTGCCGCGCACATGGCCATTCATCGTTATCGTGAAACCCACAATTTATCGGAAACCCCGCGCACCACAGTGGTCGCTTGCCTGATTCAACACAACAGCGCATGGTGGGCGCACTGCGGGGATTCGCGACTTTACTGGATGCGTCAGGGCCAAATTCTGGCACGCACGCGCGATCATTCCCGCATCGAAACACTCATAGCACAAGGCCGTGCTGATCCCTCGGAGCGCACCACGCATCCTGAGCGCAATCAATTATTCAATTGCCTCGGTGCAGACAACCTCCCCATGGTCGAACTTTCGCGGCGCGCCAGCTTGCAAGCCGGGGATGTGATTTTGCTATGTTCGGATGGTTTATGGTCGATGCTGCCAGACCACGACCTGGCACAGCGTCTGCAAAATAATACGGTTGTACGTGCCGTGCCGGAGTTAATTAGCAGTGCCGTCGGTATCGCTGGCAAAAACAGCGATAATGTGACCGCTTTAGCGATGGCGTGGGAAAGCGACAGCAACATTGACGATCCGGCCAGTTCCATCGTTACGCACATCTTGCCAATTGGGTGCTTGACGACCACAATTCAGTCCTCACAAAATCTCGCCTCAGAAATCAACGCAATGACCGACATATTGACCGATGAGGATATAGAGAAAGCCATCAACGACATTCGCGGCGCGATAGAAAAATCGACGGCGGTGACCAACAATCTCTCAGCCACACCCCATTTCAAGGAATAACAATGTTGTCAGCTCCAAGTTTATTTACACGCCCTGGCGGCCGTTCCGCCGATGCTTTACGCCCAGTGCGCTTGACCCGTAACTACACCAAGCATGCCGAAGGCTCGGTACTCATTGAATTTGGCGACACCAAAGTCATTTGCACCGCCAGTTTGTCTGACAAAGTGCCCGGTTTCTTAAAAGGCAAAGGGCAGGGCTGGCTAACTGCCGAATACGGCATGCTGCCGCGTTCAACCAACACTCGCATGGACCGCGAAGCTGCGCGTGGCAAACAATCGGGCCGTACGCAAGAAATCCAACGTCTGATCGGTCGCTCCCTGCGCGCAGCCTTTGATCTGGAAGCATTCGGTGAGCGCACGCTACATCTCGATTGCGACGTCATCCAAGCCGATGGCGGTACGCGTACAGCAGCGATTACCGGCGCGATGGTCGCGGCCTATGATGCGTTTTCCACCTTGCTCGATAGCAAAGCAATTGCCGCAATGCCGTTGAAGCATTTTGTCGCCGCGATTTCCGTTGGCGTGTTTCAAGGCACACCGGTGTTGGATTTAGACTATGTTGAAGACTCGGGTTGCGACACGGACATGAATGTCGTCATGACCGATGCAGGACATTTTGTGGAAGTGCAGGGGACCGCAGAAGGTGTCGCGTTTGATCGCCCGACCCTCAACAGTTTGCTCGATCTGGCGCAAATCGGTATCGGCCAATTGATCGCGTTGCAACGTCAGGTTTTGGGCTTGCCAGCGTAAACAACAACTTCAGGCGGCGCTAAAGTGACGCCTTTTTTCCTTCTGTTTTGAGTTATCTATCTATGTTGCGTACTCTGGTTTTGGCATCGAACAACCCTGGTAAATTAAAAGAATTCGGTCAAATGCTCGCCCCTGTCGGTTTTGATGTGCACCCGCAAGGCGAATTCAATGTCCCTGAGGCCGATGAGCCGTATTTGACCTTCCTTGAAAACGCCTTGACCAAAGCGCGTCACGCCGCTCGCCTCACTGGAAAGCCCGCGCTAGCTGACGACTCCGGCGTCTGCGTCAACGCCTTGCAAGGCGCACCCGGCGTGTTATCCGCTCGCTACGCAGGTGAGCCCAAATCGGACGCCAATAACAATCGCAAGCTGGTGGCCGACGTTGCTAACCATGTAGATAAATCAGCCTATTATTACTGTGTATTGGTGTTCGTCCGGCATGCCGACGATCCTCAGCCGGTTATCGCAGACGGTAGCTGGCACGGCGAAATCATCGCCGAACCGCGTGGCGAAAGTGGCTTCGGTTACGACGCCCATTTTCTACTGCCAGCGTTAGGAAAAACTGCCGCAGAACTTACCTCTGCTGAAAAAAACGCCATCTCACATCGCGGGCAAGCGTTACGTGCCCTGGTTAAAAAATTCTCATGATTCCGATCAAACTGATCAGTAGCAAGCCCGACAATAAAGCCCGGGCAAATCAACCGGTTGAAACGCTGGATGGTGCAGCACAAGCTGCACTTGCGTATCTGAAGCCGGGGGCATTGAATCTGAGCGCGCTGCCCCCGTTGTCGCTCTACGTGCATTTCCCTTGGTGCGTCAAAAAATGTCCTTATTGCGATTTCAATTCGCATGAAGCGAAGGGCGGCTTTCCCGAGGAAGAATATCTCGACGCATTACGCGCCGATCTGGAAAACGCTTTACCGTTGATTTGGGGTCGCAAAGTCTACTCAATCTTCATCGGCGGCGGAACTCCCAGCCTGATGTCGGCCGCCGGACTGGATCGGTTAATGTCGGATATCCGCGCCTTGCTGCCGTTAGATGGTGCCGCTGAGATCACGATGGAAGCCAATCCCGGGACGTTCGAAGTCGAAAAATTCAAATCCTATCGGGCCAGTGGCATCAATCGTTTATCCATCGGCATTCAAAGTTTCAACGGCCGTCACCTGCAAGCTCTAGGACGCATCCACGACGATGGCGAAGCACGCCGCGCGGTAGAGATCGCGCAACATACATTCGATAACTTCAACCTTGATCTGATGTACGCGCTACCGGGCCAAACGCTGGAAGAGGCACGTCAAGATGCCGCCACAGCGATCAGCTTTGCGCCACCGCATTTATCGATGTATCACCTGACACTGGAACCGAACACCTGGTTCGCCAAATTTCCGCCCCAAGTCCCGGACGACGATGACAGCGCCGAAATGCAAGACATGATCGCCGCGCTGACCTCCGAGGCTGGCTACGGTCATTACGAAGTATCCGCCTACGCCCAACCGGGTCGGCAAGCGCGTCATAATTTGAATTACTGGCAATTCGGCGACTATCTGGGCATAGGCGCAGGCGCGCACTCCAAAATATCGTTCCCCCATCGCGTCATCCGGCAAATGCGCTACAAGCAACCCAAAGCCTATCTGGAACAAACCCGGCTCGGCAATGTGGTGCAGGAAGAAAACGAAATCGAACGCGGCGAACTTGGCTTTGAATTCATGCTCAACGCCTTGCGTCTGAATGGCGGCTTCGAAGTCAATCTATTTGCCGAACGCACAGGGATGTCCCTCAACATGATAGAAAAATCGTTGAACGACGCAGAAGCAAAAGGCTTGTTATACCGCGATCACAAATTGATCAAGCCCACCGCACTGGGCGAACGCTTTTTGAATGATTTACAACAAATGTTTTTACTGGATTGACGGGATTAACGACGCCAAACTGCCAAAAGCTAATAAATGCAGATAATTTTCATACAGGTATCGTCAATTTAGTTCGACTTATGTATAATTCGCCACTCTGGAAGTGTGGCCGAGTGGTTGAAGGCACTAGTCTTGAAAACTAGCGACGGTTTATCCCGTTCGTGAGTTCGAATCTCACCGCTTCCGCCAGTTTGAAACATAAAGCCCTGATTTTTCAGGGCTTTTTTGTTTTTGTACGGCCTATTTGTTACTTCCTTCAGGCTACATTCCAATAAATCATTTCCGCAACTCACTACAAGTTGATCCCTTATTGCGTTCGCCAGATGTCAAAAAACTAGCCCATTTATTTGGCTATGGTCATTTCTAGATTACCTCCATTCATCTGGCGAAGCGTAGCTTTCGGCCAATCGCGGCCATTCCGTTTAAGTAGCCTTGCACCGCAGAGTACTAACCTAACACCGAATGGACATAACATTATGAACATCACTATCGAAACGTTCGTTACCGCCCCCATCGCTGACACTTGGCGAGCCTTCAACAATCCCGACGACATCGTGCAATGGGACGCGTCTGATGAGTGGCACACCACCTGGGCATCGAACGACCTAAAGGTTGGCGGAAAACTATTGCTACGCATTGAATCCAATGACGGCGGTATGGGATTCGACTTCGCCGCCACCTACACGCAAATCGAGCTAAACCGACTAATTGAATTTCAGACGGACGAAGACCGCATGGTTCGCTTAGCGTTTATTGAAACTGATACTGGCGTCACTATTCGTCAGGCCTTCGACGCCGACTCAAAGCTTCCTGAAGATCAGCAACGCTCAGAATGGCAAACCGTCATTGATCGCTTCGCCCGATACGTCGAACGGCAATGCGGCACAGCGTAACAACTAAAGCCCAACAAAGATTAAACCGAGAAATGCTTTTCAGATATGGCAAGCATTAAATATATATTTCAAGACGTTGTAACCATACAAATCGGTATATCAAGTCGAATAGAAAGGCCTACTATACTGTATATAAATACAGTATATAAGACAGGCCATGAACATTCTCAGTAGCAACAAACCACGCATTCCTGCAGGCCTGGCACAATTCCCACTAACAGTGGCCCAAGTGCCTCCGGTCTGCTCCATCCCCTTGTTCCTCGATAAAGTCCCGGCCGGATTCCCATCGCCGGCCGCCGACTATATCGAAGACGGCCTCGATCTCAATGACTATCTGGTCAAACACAAAGCGGCCTCGTTCTACTTCACGGTCGAAGGCGATAGCATGATCGGCGCGGGTATTCTCAATGGTGACCGGGTTTTGGTCGATCGTTCCGTCGAACCCAAACACGGTCATATCGTCGTCGCCGTCATCAGCAATGAATTCACCTTGAAACGCCTCTATCGATGGCGCGGCGTAGTCGAGTTGCGTCCCGAAAACTCCACCTACAAAGTCATTCGGATAAGCGAAGACGACGATCTACACATCTGGGGCGTCGTCGCCGCTGTCGTGCGCAAGATTACCGTCTGATCATGAGCAGCCCCACTAACCAGTTGTTCGCGCTGGTTGATGTCAACAATTTCTATGTCAGTTGCGAACGGGTGTTTAATCCCCGCCTGGAAGGAAAGCCGGTCGTTGTTTTATCGAATAACGACGGCATGGCAGTGGCGCGCTCAAATGAGGTCAAGGCACTCGGCATCAAAATGGCGACGCCGTGGTTTCAGTTGCAAGACATGGCGCGCAAGCACGGCATCATTGCGCTGTCCTCCAACTACACGCTCTATGCCGATATGAGTAACCGCGTCATGACTATTCTGCGCGATTACAGTCCGGAGGTTGAGGTCTATTCCATCGATGAATCCTTTCTCAGCCTCAATGGTATGAGCGGGCTGTGGCCCAGCCTGACCGATATGGGGCAAGCGATCCGGCACCGAGTCAAACAGTGGACCGGGTTACCCGTCTGCGTCGGCGTCGGCAACACAAAAACGCTGGCTAAGATGGCTAACCACATCGCCAAAAAGCAGCCTCCTTACAACAGCGTGTGCGATCTCACCGGCATGCATAGCGATGAGATCGATGCACTGCTGAGTCATATCGACGTCGACGAAGTGTGGGGCGTTGGCAGAAAGATCAGCGATCGACTGCGCGTCATGCAGATCGATACTGCCCAAAAACTACGCACAGCGTCCCCAAAAGTACTGCGCGAACAATTCGGTGTGGTGATGGAGCGTACCTGCAACGAATTACGCGGCGTCTCTTGCCTGGCATTAGAAGAGATTTCGCCACCACGCAAACAGATAGTGTCCTCACGCTCCTTCGGTGCGACCGTTATGACTATTCGGGAGTTGGAGGAAGCAGTGTCGTTGTACATGGCCCGGGCGACCGAGAAGCTGCGCGGACAAAAATCGGTATGCGGAGCGCTTCACGTTTTTATTGAAACCGATCGCTTTCGATTCGATGAGCCGCAATACAACAACGGCATGACCGTGCCGCTAGCGGAGCCGTCGGATGATTTGCGGGTGCTGACGGGGTTGGCGCTGTATGGATTAAAGCGTGTATTTCGGGAGGGATTTCAGTACAAAAAGGCAGGGGTGGTGCTGATGGATTTGCGTTCCAGGGTGATTGGGCAGGGAAGTTTGTTCGACGGTGTATCTGACACAAAGTATTCGTCTGCTGTGATGGCGGCGTTGGATGGGCTGAATGTGCGGTATGGAAGAGATACCGTTCAACTGGGTTCTGCTAGTGGATTGGGGCGCTGGATTGCGCGGTTTGAGTATAGGACGGCTCGATATACTACTAATTGGGATGAATTGCCGAAATTAAATCAGCATAATCACCATAACTCAAGCAGAAGTTCATGCATAACTTTCATAAAAAAATGCCCTGCAGAAAGTACCGGCAAGATGTAGAATCATTCCCACAACAAACGCGAAGACCGCGCCAGCGTTGACTCTCAGGCTTAAAGAATTGGCACGGTTCCGGAATGAAAAAGGTCTTAAGTCATCGATTTAATTGACTTAAACCATAGACTTGAAAACGAGCGACGGCTTATCCCGTTGATGTATTCGATGTTCACCGCTTCCTCCAGTTTTAAACATAAAGCCCTGATTTCAGGGCTTTATTGTTTTCACAAACGTTTTGACAGACTATTTCGTAAGATATTTTTTAACACTTTAAGTCCACCAATGTAGTTCTCCCTCTCCTAGCGGAAAGTCTTCCGCCTCCAGCACTGCAATGACGCAAATAGCTAATAGCTAATAGCCAATGGTGATCGTTCGCCTATGTGTAAGTGCTTCAGATGCTTGCTTCGACAGCACCCGTTTATGTTGATGTAGATCTGTGCATGCCATCAGATCTACGCAACGCATATCCAACTCGCATTCTTTGCATCGCGCGCGTTTATAACGGCGCCGTGTGACCGTTTGCATATTCTATTGAGATCAAATGTTGATGAATACTTTTCGCCAGGATTGGCTCTCTAATGTCCGTGGGGACATTCTTGCAGGACTAGTCGTTGCATTGGCGCTCATTCCGGAGGCGCTCGCTTTTTCTGTTATTGCCGGGGTTGATCCCAAGGTTGCCCTGTATGCGGCTTTCGTCATTGCAGTTGTATCGGCTATCGCCGGAGGGCGTCCTGCCATGATCTCGGCGGCAACTGGGGCGGTTGCCTTGTTGGTCGTGACGCTGGTGAAAGAACATGGCGTTCAATACTTGTTTGCCGCTGGTGTATTGGCGGGTACGCTACAGATCGGTGCCGGACTGCTCAAGTTAGGCGCATTGATGCGATTTGTTTCTCGTTCGGTGGTCACTGGGTTCGTGAATGCCTTGGCAATCTTGATTTTCCTTGCGCAGCTACCTGAAATACTTCCCCTGCAATGGAGTATTTTTGCGCTGGTCGCCGGAGGTCTGGCCATCATCTATTTACTGCCGCTGCTCACCAAGGCGGTACCGTCCCCTCTGGTATGCATCATCGTGCTGACGATTATTGCGATCATTTTTAAGTTGCCAGTGCGCACGGTGGGCGATATGGGCGCATTTCCTGACAGTCTTCCCAATTTCGCTATTCCGATGGTGCCGATCAATCTCGATACATTAAAAATCATTTTTCCTTATTCCATCGCTATTGCCGTAGTTGGCTTGCTAGAGTCGCTGATGACTGCAGCAATCATTGATGACTTTACCGACACGAGCAGCGATAAGAATCGCGAGTGTCGTGGTCAGGGAATCGCTAACATTGTTTCTGGATTTATCGGGGGTATGCCAGGATGCGCGATGATTGGTCAGTCAGTGATTAACGTCAAATCGGGCGGACGAGGCCGACTATCGACTTTCGTTGCGGGCATTTTTCTGCTGATTCTGGTCGTTTTTTTGGGGCCTTGGGTCAAGCAAATTCCTATGGCAGCGCTGGTTGCGGTGATGATCATGGTCTCCATTAGCACCTTTAGCTGGCGCTCTCTGAAAAATTTGACTACGCATCCAACCACATCCTCTGTGGTCATGCTGGTGACTGTCGTGGTGGTGGTTGCGACAGGCAACCTGGCAATCGGTGTCGGCGTGGGCGTTCTGCTCAGCGCGGTATTTTTTGCATCCAAAGTTCGTCAGGTTTTATTGGTTGAGTCGACCATAAACTCTGACGGTGACGCTCGCCAATATACGGTAAAAGGGCAGGTATTCTTTGCGTCCTCCGAAGCCATGGTGTCGGAATTTGACTTCAAAGAAGCTATTTCCTCAGTCCGCCTGGACTTGTCCCACGCCCATTTCTGGGATATCACCGCAGTCGAGGCACTTGACCGTGTGGTGCATAAATTCCGGCGCAATGGCATTAGTGTCGACGTTGTTGGGTTAAACAGGGCAAGCGCGACCATGATTGAAAAATTCGCCACCCACGATAAAGCCCAGGGGCAGGGCGAAAGCGCTTCACCAGGCCATTAAGATACGGTGACGCGCACTTTAAAGACGGTACGAAAATGGATGCCAGCCGAAAATGTCTGTTTCGCGTTTCCGATGTATAAATAGGTTTACATCAGAAAATCGGAATTTTCCGATGAAACATCGGAAAATAGGCGATCTGATAGTCACCCATCAATCAGGAGGCTTCCATGTCAACAATTGAACAAACAGGGCAAACAGGACAAACAGTCGTTGGTGTTTTCGATCATTTCCAAGCCGCTCAGCAGGCGCAACGCGACCTCATTACGTCAGGGTTTGCCGCCGCCGACGTGCATGTTCGGATGCACCAAGGGCATGCATCGGGATTGGACATGGAAAGCCACGTCAGCCGAGGCTTAACGGAGAGCTTGCGCGACCTGCTCGGGACGCTGTTTGGTAGCCACCACGACGATATCGCGCATTACTCAGAAGCAATCCGGCGTGGTCATGTTGTGGTGGCTATTTTTGTTGCCGACGACGCATTGGTGCCGGTTGCCCAATCCGCTTTGCGCAACGCTGGCGCGCTCGATATTGAAAAACAAGCACAGAGCTGGCAGCGAGAGGGCTATACCGACTTTGATCCTGCGTCTGCTCCCTATACTGTCGATGAAATCATCGCCGACCGGGCGATGATTCGCGCGGCGCTAGTTGATAACCCAGACATCAACTCAGGCAATCCGCCAGAAGTCGAAAGTGTGCCATCCCCGCGCATCTATCCATTTCGCATGGCGCAAACTCCCTACGATGACATCATGGGAATGTCGGGTGGGGTGCATACTGGATTTATAAAGATATAGACAGCTCGTCTAAGTTAAACCACACATTTAAACCACACATCCCATCAACAGCGATGACAAGAAGGAACGCAGCATGCAATGTCAGTGGAAGTTGTTGATCAAGGTCAGTCTGCTCACGCTGATGAGTATCCATGCCGGTTTTACAGCCGCCGCGCCGCCTAAACCCTCGAAAACCCTGGTGTTTTGCTCAGAAGGCAGCCCTGAAGGATTCGATCCGCAGCTCTATACCACCGCCATTTCATTTCAGGCGTCGTCAGTGCCGGTGTTCAACCGCTTAGTTGAGTTTGATATTGGTGCGACCACCATCAAGCCTGCCTTAGCTACCTCTTGGAAAACCTCCGACGATGGCTTGACGTACACCTTTCAATTGCGCCGGGGCGTCAAGTTTCAAAGCAACGCCCGATTCACACCGACGCGGGACTTTAATGCCGATGACGTGCTGTTCTCTTTCAATCGCATGGGCGACCCGCATCATCCATTTCACCAACTCCCGGCAGGGCAGAGTTTTGCCTATTTTCTTGATATGGGAATGGATAACATCATCGCAAAAGTAGAGAAGCACGACGACTACACGGTCGTCTTCACCTTAAAACACCCGGAAGCCCCGTTTCTGGCCAATCTGGGTATGGATTTCGCGTCCATCATGTCGGCCCAATATGCCGAAAAAATGCAAGCGCTCGGCGTGCCGGACATGCTCAATCGTGAACCGGTCGGCACCGGTCCGTTTCAATTCGTGTCGTATCAAAAGGATGCAGTCATCCGCTACAAAGCCTTCGATGCGTATTGGGGCGGTCGTCCTAAAATCGACAATCTGATCTACGCCATCACGCCCGATGCATCAGTGCGCTACGCCAAACTCAAGGCCAATGAATGTCAGGTCATGACCTTGCCAAAACCCGCTGATATTGCCTTGATCAAAGCCAATCCGGCGATCACCTTGCTCAGCAAAGAAGGGTTGAACGTTGGCTATCTTGCCTTTAACGTCGAGAAAAAGCCGTTCGATAATAAATTAGTGCGTCAGGCGCTCAATATGGCGACCGACAAACAGGCCATTCTCAAGATCGTCTATCAAGCCGCAGGTCAGGCCGCAAAAAATGCGATTCCGCCCACACTCTGGTCCTACAACGACAACATCGTGGATTACGCGTATGACCCGATCGAGGCCAAAGCGCTGCTCGCCAAAGCCGGTTATCCCAACGGGGCAGATATAGAACTCTGGTATCTCCCGGCGACCCGTCCCTACAACCCAGACGGCAAACGCATGGCGGAGTTGATTCAGGCCGATTGGGCAAAAATTGGCATCCGCGCCAAACTGGTGACCTACGATTGGGCGGAGTACATCAAACGCAGCAATCAAGGTGAGCAGCAAGTCATGATGTACGGCTGGAACGGCGACAACGGCGATCCGGATAATTTCTTTGCGACGCTATTAGGGTGCGACGCCATCAAAGGCGGCGGCAATAAAGCACGCTGGTGCATGCCCGCCTTCGAGAGCTTGATCCAAAGCGCCAAGCGCACACCCAGTCAGGCAGAGCGCACCAAACTATATGAAAAAGCCCAAGTCATCGCCCACGAAGAAACTCCGTGGATCACGATCGCCCACGCGCTGCGCTACGCCGCAGTCCGCAAGGAAGTGATTGGATTCAAGATGTCGGTGTTCAGCGAATACGAATTTCAGAATGTTGATGTGGCAAATTAAACCTGGAAAGGGCAGTAGACCGGCGCGAGGACTGCATTCTGCAAAGAGGGGCCGGAAAAGCATGAAATGAGCAGGGCGCTTACATCAATCACGTACAAAAACTATCGAACATTTTTTGAAGTTTGTCCGATCGATTGCATCAGTTCGTCATGGCGCTCTTTATCGCTTTTGTGTAAATAAGTCGCCGTCGTAGAAATATTGGCGTGACCGGCAGTCTCCTGCAATGTCTTCAAAGACACATCATTGTTAGCATGCGTCGTCAACATCGTATGTCTGAGCCAATGCGCTGATGCATTGCGCAAAGAAAATGCACTATCCAGATCACCTTCAGACGCCGCCAGTCTCCCGGCAGCTGCAAACAGTACCTTCATCGCATCCGACACAGCCTCGTCAGTAATCGACGTCGGTACACGTGTACGCGAGGAAAGCACTAACGGCGTAGCGTCATCCCGGGTTGTTTGCGGCAACAAACCGAACGCTTTGCGGTAATCGCGAAAAGCATCGAGCATCTCTGGCGCAACCGGCAGGCGTCGAGGCTTCGAACCTTTTCCCACTACATCAAGCCACCAACGGCCATCTTCTTCGGCATACACCGCGCCCATTTTCGCACCCGTCATTTCGGACAGTCGGGCACCTGTAGTGATGTAGCTGATGAGCAAGAACCGATCACGCGCTCGGGCTTTCAGTGCCGTCGGCGTATCGGCAACCACCGAATCGAGCGTCGTATAAACATACGCAACGGCCTGTGTACTCAGATAGCGCGTCACCCTTGCATCACGTGCAGCTTTGACGTTTTTCACCAGTGCGCCAGCGTTACGCTCTAAATAACCGGCATTTTGAGCAAACTCCAGCAGCGCCTTTACCACCCGAAAAGCTTGCCGTGTGCTGGCCTCAGACAACGGCCCCGAAAAGGGTCGCCATCGGTCATCATTACGCGGCCATTTTGTTGACGATATCCACATTTCTGCAGGCTGAGGATCTTTCAAAAAAGCCTTGTAAGCGTTCAAATCTTCGATCCGCAATTGATGCATCATCTTCGATTGATGCCGACACCACAGCAAAAAGCGCCCAAGGTCTTTCTTAGTGCTTTTGATGGAATTTTCAGACAGTTCGTTGCTGTACAAAAAAGTACGCGCCAATTCAGAATCACTTCGCGCCGCGACCAACGAGTCTGAGTCACCATCGTCAAAGAATGGAATGTCAGCCATGGAGGTGTCATTGCCGGCTTTGGGCGGGTTAAGATCGATCAATTGAAAATTATTCATAAACAGCTTTAAAGAGTGAAAAAGTTGAATAAAGTATGGATGCTATTTAATTATAATCGACATTAGATATATAATCTCGACTTAAAAGTTATTGATAATTCAATACTTACCCCACCTGACCAACGTCATGTTTTTTTGCAATGGCGCATATTTCATCAAAAGACAAAACAAGCCAATCGGTAAGCGCATATAAATTACCCCTAAGTCCGACAGGCTGCCAGGAGTACACTCCCAGGTCACATGAACATCGATTCGTGCTCGATGAACCGGGCGCTTAGAGAAGCTATCACCGACTGC